>JBMOEP010000029.1:0-11949 GCA_049314675.1 Phenylobacterium sp. | reverse complement strand
CGCAGCGACGCCGCCGGCTGAAGATCCCCTGCTCTCGCCCCTGTCGCGCCTGCCAGCGGATCTGCCGGCGGATACGCGCGCCGCCCTGAGGGCCGAGGCGGAGGCCGCCGTTCGCGATGGACTTCAGCCCGCCCGCCAACGCTTCGTCCAGTTCCTCGAGACCGAGTACCTGCCCGCCGCCCGCAAGTCGCTGGGCGCCCGGTCCCTGCCCGGCGGGGAGGCCTATTACCGCTGGCTGGTGGCCGACCACACCACGACCCGGATGACACCCGACGAGATCCACGCCATCGGCCTGGCCGAGGTGGCGCGTATCCGGCGCGAGATGGAGGGGGTGATCGGCGAGACCGGCTTCAAGGGAGACTTCCCGGCCTTCCTGGCCATGCTCCGGTCCGATCCCCGGTTCTATTCGGACAGCCGTGAGGCCCTGCTGGAAAAGGCATCGCGGATTGCCAAGCGGATCGACGACCAACTGCCAGCCTGGTTCGCCACCCTACCCCGGCTGCCCTACGGTGTCCGCCCGGTGCCAGCCGAGATCGAAGAGACCTACACCACGGGCCGCTATTTCGGCGGCTCTGCAGCCCGGGGCGTCGCGGGCGGCTACATGGTCAACACCTCCCGCCTGGACCAGCGCCCGCTGTACGAACTGCCGGCCCTGACCCTGCATGAGGCGGTGCCGGGCCATCACCTGCAGATCGCGCTGGCCGAGGAGGCGACGGGGGTTCCTCGCTTCCGCCGCTCGGCGGACGTGACGGCCTTCACGGAGGGCTGGGGCCTCTACGCCGAGAAGCTGGGCGGCGAGATGGGGATCTACCGTGACCCCTGGGAGCGGTTCGGACGCCTGTCCTACGAGATGTGGCGCGCCTGCCGGCTGGTGGCCGACACGGGCATCCACTGGAAGGGCTGGACCCTGGACCGGGCTCGGGCCTGCTTCACCGAGAACAGCGCCCTGTCGCCGCTGAACATCGAGGTCGAGCTGGCCCGCTATGTGTCCTGGCCCGGCCAGGCCCTGGCCTACAAGACCGGGGAGATGCGCCTCGTCGCCGTGCGCGAGGCAGCTCGCCAGCGACTTGGCGAGCGGTTCGACATCCGGCGGTTCCACGATGCGGTCCTGCTGGCCGGCCCCCTGCCCCTCGACATGCTGGAGACGCGCATCAAGGCCTGGACCGAGGCGGAGGCCACCCGCCGGCCCTAGGCAAAAGGTGAGATCCTGTTTCGGTCCGAAAACCGGTTCCCACTTATCGGAACAGGATCTAGCCGGGCCAGAGGTCCTGGGTCGCGCCCTTCCGGTTAAGGCCACGGACGGCGCGCTTCACCACCCCGATCAGACGCTGGCGGCGGTCGTCGGAATCGTAGGTCAGGCCACCAAGGGCCAGGCCCTCCAGGAGGAACCGCCCCAGGTCCCGGCTGGTCTGGGACCGCGGATCCTCCCCGGCCTGGGATACCGCGCCGAACCGGCCGCCCAGGCGGCCCGAGTCGAAATCGGCCAACAACCCGGAAATAGCGGCGGCGACTTCGGCGTCGCCCCGGGCGGTGGCGCGAAGTTCCACGAAGGCCTTGAATACCGGCTCCTGGAGAAGCGCCCAGTAGGTGTCGATGGCATGGTCTGAGGCGTCGACGCCTTGCGGGAGCTGTCCCGAAGCGTCGAACAGCGCGGCCATCTCTCCGGCCAGGTGGTTGGCAAGGGCCTGCAGAAATCCCGGGCGGTCGGGAAAGTGGTAGAGAAGAGCCGTGCGGGCGACCCCGGTGCCGGAAGCCACTGCGGCCGGCGTTGCCGCCGAGACTCCGCCGGTCGCGATCAAGTCAACCGCGACCCCCATCAAGGCGCGCCGCGTGCGCTCCGACCGCGTCGAGCGGCGTCCCTGTTCCGTCCCAGACATGTCGGGCCTTGTCCCTGCTCGGGTGCGGCGTGGCAATACCCGTGATGACGCCGATCTCCGGATGCCCCTAGCGCCCAAGTGCCGGATGCCAGGGTCCACCCTGGCCCCGCCCTGGCGCACGTCATTGATCTGACATGCAATCAAACTAGGTCCGGTCCCTTAGTTGGGGTCATCAGCGGGGGGGTTTCGATGGTGATGCATAATGAACACCGATACCGGACGGTCTTCATTTCAGACATCCATCTCGGCACGAAGGGGTGCCAGGCGGAACTCCTGCTGGACTTCATAAAGACCGCGGAATTCGACACCCTCTACCTGGTGGGCGACATCATCGACGGCTGGAAGCTCCGGAACGGCTGGTATTGGCCCCAGGCCCACAACGATGTGGTGCAGAAGATCCTCAGGCTGGCCCGCAAGGGTGTGAAGGTCATCTACGTGCCTGGCAATCATGATGAGGCGGCGCGGGACTTCGTCGGTCATCGGTTCGGGGACGTCCTGGTCATGCGGGACGCGATCCACGAGACCGCCGATGGCCGGCGGTTCCTGGTTACCCATGGCGATGAGTTTGACGGCGTCCTGCAGCACGCCCGCTGGTTGGCCTTTGTTGGCGACTGGGCCTACCGGACGCTCCTGACCCTGAACACGGTCTTCAACCGTTTGCGCCGTCGGTTCGGCTTTGGCTACTGGTCCCTGTCAGCCTACCTGAAGCTGAAGGTGAAGAATGCCGTCCAGTTCATCGAGAACTACGAGGAGGCGGTCGCCGAGGAGGCCCGTCGCAGGGGCGTCGACGGGGTGATCTGCGGACACATCCACAAGGCCGAGATTCGCCAGTTCGACGACATCCTTTACGTCAACGACGGCGACTGGGTCGAAAGCTGCACGGCGATTGCCGAGCGGGAAGACGGCGAACTGATCCTGCTGGACTGGAGCCGGGAGCAGAAGCGCCTTCCTCGTCCCGTCCGCCAGGGCTTGGCCGCCGGAGTGCCCGAGTCCAGCCTGGCAGCCTAAAGCCAACCCATTGACCTGCAGCCTGATTTGGTGGCAGTACAACTGTCATGAAGGCCGTGGGCGACATGCCGGAAAGTCTCTCTAGAGGCCAGCAGAAGGCCCAGACCGAAACGCGCATCCTCGACGTCGTGAGCCGGCTGCTTGAGGAGGGCCGGCTTGAAGAGGCGGCCTTCTCCGAGATCGCCCGGCTGGCGGGCGTAGGCGAGCGGACGGTCTATCGCTATTTCCCCACTCGCGATGCCCTGATGGGCGCATTCTGGGCGCGGCTCCAGGCCGAGGGCCTGCCGCCAAGCCGGCCCTCCATGCGCCGGGTCCGGGAGGGCGTCCGGACCGAGATCGACGGCCGCCGGCAGCTCCGCATCCTGATCGCGACAGACGCCTGGGAGCCGCAGGTGAACGGTGTGGTCCGGACCCTTACCCGAGTGATCGACGAGATGAGGGGGATGGGACACACGGTGGAGGTCATCTCGCCAGACCAGTTCCGGGGCTTCCCGCTTCCGACCTATCCCGAGATCAAGGTCGCCGTTGGCGCCTACGAGCCCGTACGAGAGCACTTCAAGGCCTTCGAGCCCCAGGCCATCCACATCGCCACCGAGGGCCCCATCGGCCTGGCGGCCCGGCGGATCTGCGTGGAGTGGAAGCTACCCTTCACTACCAGCTATCACACGCGGTTCCCCGAATACGTGTCGGCCCGCCTGCCCCTGCCCCTGTCGGCGGGCTACGCCTACATGAGGTGGTTCCACAAGCCTTCCGGACGGCTGATGGTGGCCACGCCGACCATGCGCGACGAACTGGCCCAGCATGGCTTCCGCAACATCACCGCCTGGTCCCGGGGAGTCGACACAGAGCAGTTTCGCCCCCTGGGGGAGGGAGACCCGGACGTCTATGCGGGCCTGCCTCGCCCCATCTTCCTGTCTGTCGGACGGGTGGCGGTTGAGAAGAATATCGAGGCCTTCCTGGCCCTTGACCTGCCAGGCACGAAGGTGGTGGTGGGGGACGGTCCGCAACGCGAGGAGCTGCAGGCCCGTTACCCCGGAGCCATCTTCCGGGGTGCCCGGTTCGATGATGACCTGGCTGCCCATTTCGCGGGTGCCGATGTCTTCGTCTTTCCCTCCCTGACCGACACCTTCGGCCTGGTGATCCTGGAGGCCATGGCCACGGGAACCCCCGTGGCAGCCTATCCCGCCCCCGGACCGATCGACATCATCCCCGGATCCGGCGCTGGCGTCCTGGCCCTGACGGCCACGGAGGGCCTGCGGGAGGCCTGCCTGGAGGCCGCAAAGCTGGACCGGACCGCCGTGCGTCGGTTCGCGGAGGGATTCTCCTGGCGGGCCTGCGCCGAGGACTTCGTCCGCAACCTTCAGCCCTGGCCGGAGCCGGAGAAGAACCGCTTCTGGCGGCGCCTGCGGAGAATGACCCGCCTCAGGAAAAGTCGCGAGGACGTCTAGCCCCGGCCCCTGGCCCTGAACGAAAGGCGCCGCAGATCCGAAGATCTGCGGCGCAGGTGCCTATGGCTGGGAGCGGCGGGTCAGGCTGCGGGCCGTGCCATGGGGGTCAGAGCGCCCATCGTCGCCTTGTTGGCGTCGTGCTGAGCGGCGGGCAGCGGGATCAGGCCGCGGTCCTTGAGGTAGCCGGCGCGGCCGGTGGCGGCGTCGGAAACGAATTCGGTCATGAACTCGCGCAGGCCCTTGGTCACGCCGACATGGGCCTTTTTCACATAGATGTAGAGGGACCGCGAAAGGGGGTAGGACCCGTCCGAGATGGAGGCGACGGAGGGCTTCACCCCGTTGACCGAAGCGCCCTTCACCTGGTCCATGTTCTCCTCGAGGAAGGACCAACCGAAGACACCGAGGGCCCCGGGGGTCTTGGTGAGGGTCTGGATGATGGCGTTGTCGTTCTCGCCGGCGTCGATCCAGCCATCCTTGCGGAGGGGGTCGACCCTCTCCTTGAACTGCTTCTCGTCTGCCTTCCTGAGGGCCTGGTTGGCGGGATACTTGAGGGCTCCGGCCTCGATGGCCAGTTCGACAAAGGCGTCGCGTGTACCGGAGGACGGCGGCGGCCCGTACACTTGGATACGACCGCGCGGCAGGCCAGCGCCCACCTCGGGCCAGGTCTTGTAGGGGTTGGGCTGATATTGACCGTAGCGCAGCACCTTGGCCGCCAGGCCCAGGTAGAGAGCCGAGGTCGAGAAGTTGTAGTCAGGGCCGCCCTTGGCCACGGCCACGACAATGCCGTCGAAGCCGATCTTCAGCTCGATGATGTCCTTGACCCCCTTGGCAGCGCAGGCGTCAAACTCCGAGCGCTTCATGCGACGAGAGGCGGTTGCGATGTCAGGGAAGTTGTCGCCAACCCCCGAGCAGAACAGCTTGATGCCGCCGCCGGTGCCGAGGCTCTCGACCTTCGGTGCCTTCATGCTGGTCTTGCGAGCGAACTGCTCGGACACTCGGGTGGCGAAGGGAAAGGTGGTGGAGGAGCCGGCGGCCCAGACATAGTCGCGGGCGGCATGGGCCGGCTGGATACCCGCGAGAAGCGCGACGCAGCCGGCCAGCGCCATCTTGGCGAAGGTCCGGCGGATCTGGGGCCGGTGAGAAGCGGACGTCATCAGTGTGATCTCCTGTCTCAGAACTTCCCAGGCTACAGACGCGCCCGGAGAGGCACGGATCGCACTAGGGATTAACGACCTATCATGACACTTTCGTTTGGATGGGTCTCAAAAGTCGTACTGGGCTCGGATCTGCAAGCTCCGGACCCGGGCCTTGGTCCCGGGCCAGCCTCGGTCGAAACGCATTTCGCCAAGATTCAAGAGCAGCCGATAGCCCGTTTGTACCCGCCAGACAGCGCCGAAGGTCATGCCCCGGACACGCGCTACGGCGGGTGAGGCCGACGGAACGGTGGTGACCATTGGCCAGGCCGGCACGTCCGCGAAGTCGTATCGCGCGAGGAGGTCGATGGACCCCGGACCCGGTGCGACGACAAGGGCGCGTCGGGTGTCATAACCCCGGACCTCACCCTGGGGATTCCAGCCGACAAGGACGTAACCCGCCTTCAGGTTCGGCGGACTCAGGACGCGGGCCTGCGGACCGGGATCCGGGCGAAGGCGGGCGGCTTCACCCTGCACCCAGAAGCTTCCGGACCACCAGGCAGCCTCGACGGCGAGGGTGCCGTCGCTCCGGGAAAGAGGCCCGGTGTCCAGCCAGGGGCCCTCAACACCGGAGGACCCGGCGGGCTGAAAGGAATAGGCGTGAGGAAAGTCGTCATCGAAGGATCGGCCCCGGACCCAGGCGCCAAGATGAAGATGATTGTTCCCGGCGAGGGGAACGCTCCCCGCGACCCTGGCTGTCACCGCCCGCTGTTCCAGGGCGCCGGGAGACGGTGGACCGTCAAAGTCGAGGCCGAGACTGTTGAAGCTATCGCCCTGGAAGGCGAGGGTCGCCGTCAGGCCCCGGACGTTGGCGCGCACCTGGATGGCGCTTGTGAAACCGTCGGTAATCAGGTCGCCATAGGGTCCCCGTTCCAGGAAGGACAGAGACTTAGTCGACGTCAGGTTTTCAAGTCCCGCAGCCTTGAGATTGCCCGCCATGAGGGCGACGCCCGGGGCGGGACGATATTCCAGCGCGACCTCGTCCCAGATCAGGGCGTCGTTGTTCGCAGCGCCACCTTCAAATCTCAGCGATAGCCGCTCCGTCAGGTCCGCATCGAGACCCAGATAGGCCTGGCGGACCTGGATCCCGCCTGCAGGCGCATCGGGGAGTCCGGGCCGCGAAATGTCCAGATTGAGGGAATCGAGAAGTAGCCGCCCCTTGAGACGCACCGGGCCATCACCAGGTTCCGCCGCCTGCGCGGCGCCTGCGCCCAGTATGCCGATGGCCAGGAAAGGACAGGCAAGGACGCGAAGGAAAGGGATGCGCGTCAAGCGGCGGAACTCCGGTCGATTGGAGAGCCCCCCTTCAGTTTTAAGTCACCGGTCTTGGAGCGCGCAATCCGGCGCCTTCGATACGGGGTCAGAGCAGCCGCGTGCGAATAGTCTGGCTGAGCAGGTCGATCAGGGTCACGGCGGTGACGATGACGATCGAGATGGCGGCAGTGAGGGGGTAGTTGAAGCTGTTCATGCTGTCGAACAGGATCTGGCCGATACCGCCGGCGCCGATCAGGCCAAGCACGGTGGCGCTGCGGCTGTTCGATTCGAACCGGTAGAGGGCATAGGAAGTCCACAGGGGCGCAACCTGGGGGATCACCCCCCAGACGATCTCCTGGAGCCGCCCGGAGCCCGTCGCTCGGACACCCTCGACGGGACCCCGGTCGATGGCCTCGACGGCCTCGGCGAAGAGCTTGGCGAGGACACCGCCGGTGTTGAGGGCCAGGGCCATGACGCCGGCGAAGGGACCAAGGCCCACCGCCACCAGGAAGGCGGTGCCAATGACCAGGTCCGGCACCGACCGGACCAGGTCCATCAACCGGCGGACCGGGAGCTGGATGAAGGGCGGCGTTAAATTACGCGCACCCAGGAGTCCCATGGGCACGGCGATCAGGATAGCCAGTGCCGTCCCCCACAGGGCCATCTGGATGGTGAGCCACATCTTCTCGATCAGGTCCCGCCAGTTCGAGAAATCCGGATTCAGGAAGCCCGAGGCGAACTGCCGCATGTTGTCCGAGTTGGAGAACAACAGCGGGAACTTGGAGATCTCGGCCGGGCCGAAGGAGGCGATCAGCAGGACGATGATCCCACCCCACAGGGCGAAGTCGAACACCCTCTGCCCGAAGGGCCGGGACGGCGGCTCAAGGACGGCGGGTGCGGTCTGGACCATGGATCAGTTCGCGTCGACGGGCTGGCCGGTGCGGGCCTGGAGGGCGGCCTCCTCGGCCTTCACCCCGTCCAGCGCCTTGCGGGCGTCGGCGATCCGCTTTGGATCCCCGCCGCGCTGGGCCTCGAGGACGTTCTCGGTGGCCTCCATCTCGCGCACCCGCAGGAGGTGGTTGTCGTCGGCGGGCATAAAGCCCCCGATCGAGATCTTGGCCAGCAGGCCCCGCTGGCGCTCGGCCTCGGGCCCATCGCCCTGGGCGTAGGTCAGGAAGAACTGGCGGAGCTTTTCCTTGACTGCCGGGTCGAGGTCCTTGCGCCAGACGATCG
This sequence comes from Phenylobacterium sp., assembly GCA_049314675.1. GTDB lineage: Bacteria > Pseudomonadota > Alphaproteobacteria > Caulobacterales > Caulobacteraceae > Phenylobacterium. The sequence goes on along the minus strand of JBMOEP010000029.1, from coordinate 3,936 downwards.
GGTCTTCGGGCAGGCGGGGCGAGGTCCAGACCACGCGCACCTTGTCGCCAAGGGTCGGCTCACCCTTGGCCGCACGCTCCACGTCGCGCTCGCGCTGGAGGCGCAGGCTCGTGGAGTTGCCCGTCCCAGCATCCAGGACGCCATTCGCAACGCCCACCAGGTTGGTGTTGTGATTGGCCGACTTCAGGGTCTTGAAACAGGTCTGGACGTCGATGCCCTTGGGCGAGAACAGGTAGGTCTTGGGCGCCAGGGTCCCCGAGGTGGACTTGGCGTCGCCGATCCCGAAGTTGAGCGTGCGGTCGCAGCGCAGGATATCCTCGAGGGTGGTCTTGCTGGAGGCGGGGACCAGGATCACCGAGTTGTAGCCGTCGTCGCCGTTGGGATCGAAGGTGCGGGCGAAGACCTCGCCGTCGGCTCGGCGAATGGCCTCGAGGCCCGACAGGTTGGTGAACCAGCCGAAATGGGTCTGCTTGAAGCGCATGGCCTCGACCAGGGCGGTATAGTTGGCCCCGATGTAGGGCTCGATCTTCAGCCCGGTTGCCTTCTCCATGTCGGCGATGATCGGGCGCCAGTACGACTCCAGGCTGGAGGCGCTCTCCGGAGCGACGATCGAGAACTTCAGGACACCAGAAGACCCGTCGGAGGGCGGGGGCGACTGGCGGCCGCAGCCAGCGAGGGCGGCGGCACCCAGGCCTGCGGCGGCGATCAGGCCGCGACGATTCAGCGTGGCATTGATCATTTCGGGGCTCCTTCCCAGAAGACGTCCTCGAACTCGGGGCCGTAGATGTCGATCAGACGGTCCTTGTCCAGACCCGAGGCGGGGCCATCATAGACAATTTGGCCGGCCTTGAGGGCGACCACCCGGTCGCAGTAGCGCATGGCGTAATCCACCTGGTGCAGGGTGATCACAAGGGTCAGGCCGTCGGTGCGGTTCAGGTCGCGGAGGATCTCCATCACCTTGCGGGCCGACACCGGGTCGAGGGAGGCCACGGGCTCGTCCGCGAGGATGATCTTGGCCCGCTGGACCAGGGCCCGGGCGATGGCGCCGCGTTGCTGCTGGCCACCGGACAGGGTGTTGGCGCGCTGGGCGGCGTACTCGGCCACACCGACCCTGGCGAGGGCCGCCATGGCCGCAGAGACGATTTCCTTCGGCCAGCGCCCGAGAAGGCCCCGGAAGAAGGAAATCCGACCCAGCGAACCCAGGGCGACATTGCTGAACAGGGACAGGCGCCCCACCAGGTTGAACTGCTGGAAGATGAAGCCGATCCGGATCCGCGCCTCGCGGACGCCGGAGGAGATGCGCCCCCCCGACTGGACCGGCGCACCGAAGGCCTCGATGACGCCAACGCCCGGATCGATCACCTGCAGGCCGGAAATGGACCGGAGAAGGGTGGACTTGCCGGAACCTGAAGGGCCGATCAGGGCGATCATCTCGCCGCGGCGGACGTCCAGGGACACGCCGTCGAGCGCCCGGCGGGTGCCGAAGGTCCGCGACACGTTCCGGATCGACAGAACCGCTTCCTCAGCCATGCCGGCGACGTCCCCTGATAGCTCCAGGGCCCGCGCAGGGCGGTGACCCGACCGGCTTATTCGCACGGCGCGACGTCCCCGGTCCAGCCTGCTCCGCCCGGGGGGGGCAAGGTTCCTCAAAATGCGCTTTACACGGGGGGCGTCTGGCCCTATCTCCCCCCGCTCCGGCGGACCCGTTGTCCTCAAAAGCGCTGCTAACGCCGGATTGGGTTCAACAATCTATTGGGGGTTTCGTGAGGTGCAAACGTACCAAACGTCCCTGGACCTGGTCCGCGAGCGGTCGCCCGAGCATCCCGTCGCCATTGCGCGACCGGCTGCGGCGTCCCTAGCGGCCCGCTGGTTCCAGGATAATTTCAAAGGCGATGTTTTTTATGCCGTGAAGGCAAATCCGTCTCCGTGGGTCATCCAGGCCCTGGCGGAGAACGGCGTCTCGGCTTTCGATGTCGCCTCGGTTCCCGAGATCGCCCTCGTGCGCGCCCATGCGCCCGACGCCCGCCTGGCCTTCATGCACCCGGTCAAGAGCCGTGCAGCCATCCGCGCGGCCTACTTCGATCATGGGGTGAGGACCTTCGCTCTCGACACCCATGAGGAGCTCGAGAAGATCCTCAAGACGACCGAGGGTGCCCAGGACCTCAACCTGATCGTCCGCCTGGCCGTCCAGACCGAAGGGGCCGCCTATTCCCTGGCGGGCAAGTTCGGCGTCGACCTCAACCAGGCCCCGTCCCTCCTGCTGGCCGCCCGCCGGGCGACCCAGGACCTGATGGGTGTGTCCTTCCACGTCGGCAGCCAGTGCATGCGGCCGACCGCCTATAGCGCGGCCATGGCCCAGGCCTCCCGCGCCCTCGTGCGGGCCGGCGTGCTGGCCGACGTAGTCGACGTGGGCGGCGGTTTCCCGTCAATCTATCCGGGCATGACCCCTCCCGCCCTGGACGACTATTTCGACGCCATCCAGCGCGGCTTCGCCGAAATGATGGTCCATGAGAATACCGAGCTCTGGTGCGAGCCTGGCCGCGCCCTCGTGGCGGAGGCCTCGTCCATCGTCACCTGCGTGGAGCTGCGCAAGGACGACGCCCTCTACCTGAACGACGGCGCCTACGGTGGCCTGTTCGACGCCGCCCATGCCCGCTGGCCCTTCCCGGTCAAGGCCATGCGGCGGACAGAGCACGACGCGCAGGTTCTGGACGGCCCCCTGCGCCCGTTCCGGTTCTTCGGCCCGACCTGCGACGCCATCGATTACATGCCTGGCCCGTTCTGGCTGCCCGAGGATGTCGCCGAAGGCGATTTCATCGAGATCGGCATGCTGGGGGCCTATGGCGTGACCATGGCCACACGGTTCAATGGCTTCGGTGACATCGAGACCGTCGCCTGCGAGGACGCGCCCGCCGCCTCCATGTTCGGCCTCGCCCGCAGGTCCATACCGGTGCCCCGCAGCGAGACCCAGAACGTGGTGCGCCTGAACAAGGCCCGCGGACGGAAGCGGCGGCGGAAGTAGTGCTCGCCGGACGACCCAATTCCCCAATCGCGCGGTCGGTCGCTCCGTCCCGGCCGCGCCCCTCCCATTGCGACGGGCGCTCACCTCTCCGGAGACCTGAAGAGAATGAACGCTGAATCCTCGAAACCCAATCGCAAGGAAGAGCTGCTGTCGGCCAAGGTCGAACACGTAGCCATCGACCAGTATGACGCCCGCCCGGTGATCGACGCCATGCGGGCCATGAGCTTCACAAGTCGCGATACCGCCCGCGCAGCGGATATCTGGTCCATGTCCCTTGAGGACCCGGACTGCTCGACCTGGCTGACCCTGGCGGGTTCCACCAGCGCCGGCGGCTGCATGCATATCTACCGGGACATGGTGAAGTACGGGATGATCGACACCATCGTGGCGACGGGGGCCTCGATCATCGACATGGACTTCTTCGAGGCCCTGGGCTTCCGCCACTACCAGGCCCAGTCGAATGTCGACGACCGCGACCTGCGGGACCTCTACATCGACCGCATCTACGACACCTACATCGACGAGGAAGAGCTCCAGAAGTGCGATGCGGTTATCTATGAGATCGCCAACATGCTGGAGCCCCGGCCCTATTCGAGCCGCGAGTTCATCCACGAGATGGGCCGCTGGCTAGCGGCCGGCAATGCCCGCAAGCCCGGCTCACTCATCGAGACCGCCTTCCACGAAGGGGCACCGATCTTCTGCCCGGCCTTCACCGATTCCTCGGCTGGCTTTGGCCTGGTGAAGCACCAGGTCGAGCGGATGAAGGCGGGCAAGCCTTACATGACCATCGACGCCATCGCCGACTTCCGCGAACTGACCGACATCAAGATGGCGGCGGGGACCACCGGCCTCCTCATGGTAGGCGGCGGCGTGCCAAAGAACTTCGCCCAGGACACCGTGGTCTGCGCAGAAAT
>JBMOEP010000028.1:0-12133 GCA_049314675.1 Phenylobacterium sp. | reverse complement strand
TCCCTGTCCCGGACGGATTCGGGAGGCGGCGGGGCCGGCTCGGACTGAGGGCTTGCGGCTCATGGGTAGGTCTCCGTACCGGAGCCTTTCGCTAGGCGGTTTGTAGAGGCTAGTTCGACTTCCATTCCTATGGAACCCGTCCGAGCCTGTCTCTCCCGATCAGGGCTGGGGCTTGGGGGGTGGAGGGGCGGAGGGCGGCGTTCCAGGAGCCGGCGTCACCGGCGCTGTGGGGGCGGCCGCAGGACGGGCACCAACCACCTCGGCCATCCGGGCGGTGGGCTTTGGCAGCTTGGGTGTTGCGGCAACGGATCCATAGCGCAGGACATCCTTCGCCCGGGACAGCTGGAAGTCTCCGGTTCGGGGGTTGAAGCCCGCCGGCGGGGCTTCGGCCGGTGCATGAGGCGCGACTCGGGTCTTGCCTTCATCGGCCTTCAGGGCATTCCGGTAGGAGGCCTCCGAGAACTGGAAGGCGCGGTTGGCGATGGCCTGGGCCTCTTCCTGGGACTGGGCCACCTCGAGGTCCGGTTCGATTCCGGTCTTCTGGATCGAGCGTCCCGACGGGGTGTAGTACCGGGCCGTGGTCAGCTTGATGGCGCCGTCGGCTCCGCCGCGTAGGGGAATCAGGGTCTGGACCGAGCCCTTGCCAAAGCTGGTCAAGCCGACAAGTTCCGCCCGCTTTCTGTCCTGCAGGGCGCCGGCGACGATTTCCGCCGCCGAGGCCGAACCGGAATTGATCAGGACCACCATGGGTAGGCCTCCGGTCAGGTCCCCGCGACGGGCGTTGTAGCGCTCGATATCCCTGGGGTTCCGACCCCGCTGCGACACGATCTCGCCGTTCTCGAGGAAGAGGTCCGAGATTCCTACCGCCTGGTCGAGGAGCCCGCCCGGATTGTTCCGCAGGTCGAGGACCAGACCCTTCATGCCAGGGTTCCCGGCCTTGAGCCCCCGGATCGCCGCAGCGGCTTCGTCGGTGGTTTTCTCGTTGAAGGCCGACACGCGGAGATAGCCGTAGTCGCCCTCCATTCGGGAGGTGACCGACTTGGTCTTGATGACTTCCCGGACGATCTTGACGTCGAACGGGTCTGCCCTTTCCCGGGCGATGGACAGGGTCACGGCTTCTCCGGGCGGCCCGCGCATGAGCTTGACCGCCTCGCTCACCGACATGCCGATCACAGACTGGCTGTTGACCGCCGTGATGTAGTCACCCGCCTTGATCCCCGCCCTGAAGCCCGGCGTCCCGTCCATGGGCGAGATGATCTTCACCACGCCGTCCTCGGAACTGATCTCCAGGCCCAGCCCGCCATATTCCCCCCGGGTCTGGTCGCGCATGTCGTTGAGGGCTTCGGGGGACAGGTAGTTCGAGTGTGGGTCGAGCGAGGTCAGCATGCCGTCGAGGGCGGTCTCGATCAGCTTCCGGGACTCAACCTCGGAGACGTAGTTCTCCTCCACCGCCTGGACCACGTCGCCGAACAATTCCAGCACGCGGTAGCTCTCGGCTCCTGACGCGACGGCCGCGGAGGCGCTCTGGTTCAGGTAGGCCGTAGCCCCGGCGCCCAGAAGGAAGGTGGAGACACCGACGAGGAGATACTTCTTCATAAAACCACCCGTTGCGCCGCACGGCCGGACCGGCGGGAGTGTCAGGAGTGCGGTAGAACCGCTTGGGACCAGAGCCTTATCCTGTTTCCCGCCTGAATCCAGAGCCTTCGATCACGGCGTTTCGGGGCGCAGCCAGGGTTGGGGATCGATAGGCCGTCCGAGGTCCCGCAGCTCGATGTAGAGACGGACTGCGGCACCCCGGTCGACCCCCTGGCCGAGGGCCTGGCCCTGCCGTACGGCATCGCCTGTCTTGACGGAGGCAGTGAAGGGCCCGGCCAGGACAACCTGTCCCCGGGGTGTGGCCTGCAGGATCACCGCCTCGCCCCAGCCTTCAAGGGTGCCGGCAAACAGGACATCGCCACTGGCGGGAGCCCGGACCGTGCTGCCGGATGGCGACTGGAAGGTCAGCCCCTGCGAGCGCAGGCCGCCCGCCTGCAGGCTCCCGAAGCGCTCCAGGATAGGCCCCGTCGTCGGTGCCAGGAGGTCGACGCCCGCCGCCCGCCCCTGGGACAGCTGTTCGGACAGCATCAGGCCTGCGGCCAGCTCGGCCCTGGCGGCATCCAGCCCCGACTGGGCCGTATCGGTCAGGGGGTCCGGCGCCGCGAGGCGCAGGTTGAAGAGGATCAGGCCCGGGCTGGCCTCCGGCCCGATGGGCTCGCCTCTCCGGGGGGCCTGGAGCGCCGTCGCCGTCATCCCGAAGACCAGGGCCAGTCCGGCACCGGCAACGGCCAGGCGGTGAAGTCGAGGCTGGGCGTTCGGCTCAGTCACGGTGGTAGGGGCCTCCGGCCAGGAGGGTGACGGACCGGTAGACCTGTTCGGCCAGCATGACCCTGGCCAGGGCGTGCGGCCAGGTCTGGGGCCCGAAGGCCAGGGTGTCCTGGGCGCGCGTCCGGAGGTCCGGGTCGAGACCGTCGGCCCCGCCGATCAGGAAGACCAGCCGCCGAACCCCCTCGTCTCTCAGCCGCCCGATCTCGGCGGCGAAGTCCCGGGAGCTGCGCGCCCGTCCCCGTTCGTCACAGGCGATGATGCGGCTTTCGGCCAGGTGGGCGGAGAGGGCCTCGGCCTCTGACCCCTTGCCCGGCTTGCGACCCTCGACCTCGATCACCTCCACGGGTCCAAGGCCCAGGGCGCGTCCCGCGGCGGTTGCGCGCTCGGCATAGAGGCGAACCAGGTCGGCCTCAGGTGACCGTCCAAGCTTTCCGATGGCGACAATGGCGATCTTCAACCGCTGAACCTGGGGGGTGGGATGAATCCGCCGAACTCGCGTTCCACGAGTTCGGCGAAGTGGATCGTCGTCAGGTCCTGCATCCAGCCGCCGATCACCTGGGCACCCATGGGGAGCCCCTCGCGGGACAGTCCGAGGGGCAGGGCCGTGGCGGGCAGGTTGGGCAGGAGGGCGACCGCAGGCCAGCCGAGCTGGGCGTAGTAGGGCGTATCGACCCCATTGACCTTGAGGGTCCGTTCCTGGGATTCCGGACCGTCCTCATGCGGGAAGGCGGTAACGCCGAAGGCTGGTGCCAGGACCAGGTCAAAGGTCTCGAACAGGCGCGCCCAGCGGCGGCGGAAGGCCAGCTGGGCGTCGAGGAGGTCCATGTAGGCATGGGCGTCCGGCGGCGTCGCACCCGGCGCGCCCCGGCTGATCGCCGTGTTCAGGAGCCGCTGGTAGATCGCATGCTGGTCGGCAAGGTCGGGAAGCCGGTCGTGTGCCCGGCGGACGGATGCGCCCAGCGCCTCCAGCCGCCGCGCCAGGTTGTCGACGGCGCCAGCGATCTCGCTGTCGGTCGGGGTCAGCGGGTGGTCAGTGAGCACCAGGACCCTGTAGTCCGCCAGCGTCTCCCGCCGGGGCGGTGCCAGGGTGAAGGCCATACCCGCGGCGTCCTCCGCCTCCGGACCTGCCAGCACGTCGAGCGCTCGCCGCAGGTCCGCGGCGCAACGCGCCATCGGCCCGACGACCGCCAGGGGAACCGGGACCCCGTCGGTCCCCGGGGGGGTGTGGCCCCGGGTGGGGACCAGTCCCCAGGTGGGCTTGTGCCCGAAGACGCCGCAGAGGGCTGCAGGAACGCGGATCGAGCCGCCGATGTCGGAGCCGAGTTCGAGGGGGGTCATTCCCGCAGCGAGGGCCGCGGCGGCGCCGCCTGAGGAGCCGCCGGGCGAGCGCGACGGATCCCAGGGGTTGCAGGTTCGCCCATAGACAGGGTTGGTGCTCTGCCAGTCGCTGAGGAAAGGCGGCACATTGGTCAGGCCAAGGATGATCGCCCCTGCCGCCTTCAGGCGCGCCACCGCTGTGGCGTCGTCGGGTGCCACCCAGCCGCCGACGGCCGGATTGCCCCAGGTCGAGGGCAGGCCCTGCACCTGGTTGGACTCCTTGACGGTCATCGGCAGCCCTAGAAGGGGAAGGCGATCGCCTGCAGAGAGCCTGGCGTCCGCTGCGCGCGCGGCGTTCCGGGCGCGGTCGAAGTCGCGGACGACGACGGCGTTGATTGTTTCGTCCCGCGTCTCGATCCGGGCGATCAGGGCGTCGGTCAGCTCCAGCGCGCTGATCCTGCGGTCGGCCAGGGCGGCCACCATGTCGCCGGCGCTTCGGTCGAGGAGGTCGGGTCCAGTAGATCCGGTCATGGCGATGTCTCCCTGGCGCGAGGGTGCGTCACGGGGTCCCGGGTGTCCAGATGGCGTCCCGCTCAGATCGCGGTGCGATGGCCGGGGGACTCGACCGACCAGATCTTCTCGATGTTGTAGAAGGCCCGGACTTCGGGGCGGAAGACATGGATGATGATATCGCCCGCGTCGATCAGCACCCAGTCGCAGTGCGGCAGCCCCTCCACCCGGGCGCGGCCGTAGCCACGGTCCTTCAGGGCGCGCAGCAGGTGGTCGGCAATGGCGCCCACGTGCCGGTGCGAACGGCCGGACGCGACCACAAGCCCGTCAGCCATGGCGCTCTTGCCTTTGAGATCGATGAAGACGACGTCCTGGGCCTGGTCGTCATCCAGGCGGCTCAGGATAAGCTCCTCCAGCGTGGAAACGCCTTGCGGGAGGGCGGCCTCGGCGGCCGGGGCCGGGGCGGTTTGCGCGGAAGGCGCAGGGTCGGGGCTCAGCGGAAGAACTCCTGTTCTGTTGCGCCAAAAAATACGTCTAGCACAGGCTGGAGCCCGGGTCAGCCTTGACGTGAACGCATGGCACTCATCCGCTCGCGTAGTGCGGTCGACGACTGGAAGTTGAGCGGTCCGTACAGGAAGATCCAGGCGGGAGGCGCCTGGCCGGACAGGGCCTTCGCCCGATGGAAGGGCAGACGCGCTGCCGCAAACCGCCGCGCCGCCGGCGAGGACCGGCTCTTCAGCGAGATCCAGGGGCGGGAGACGACCGCCACCGGCACGGCGCGCAGGATCTGGGTCCATCCGCGCCAGCGGTGGAAGCTCACCAGGCTGTCAGCACCCATGATCCAGACGAAATGGACCCCGGGAAAGCGGGCCTTGAGGGCCAGGATCGTATCGAGTGTGTATCGGGTCCCGATGCGGGACTCGACGTCGGAAACGATCATGCCCCGGTCCCGGGCGAAGGCGCGGACCCCGGCCATGCGGCGGGTGAGGGGGCGGGTCTCGTGGCTGGACTTCAGGGGATTCTGGGGCGCCACAAGCCAGATCACCCGGTCGAGACCCAGGCGTTGGCGGGCGGTCTCGGCGACGTGGGCATGGCCCTCGTGGGCGGGGTTGAAGCTGCCGCCGTAAAGTCCGACCTTCATGCCCCGCGAGAGGGCGAAGCCGGGCCTGAGGGCCCCGGGATGCCCCCCCACAGACCGACGCCCCACCTGTCCCGCCGCCCACATGTCAGGCTTCCGGGCGAGCCCGGAGGCTCCCTGAAGAGGCGGCGCTTCCGGATCGGTCGAGCCCGGTATCGACCTGCCGCATGCGGGTCCGGATGGTGAAGACCCCGTCTCCCCCCAGCACTCCGCCCCGGGCGAACAGGCGGCCGCCCTCCCAGTTGGACAGGCCCAGCTCGGGCCGGTTCAGGGCATACTGGCCGTCGACCCATCGGGTGAAGCCGTCACCGGTGAAGGGTGCCTCGATCCCGGCCTCGAAGCGGGCGAGGGCGGCGGGATCCTCCGCCACCAGGGTGGCGACCAGGCGTGGGGCCCATCGGTTGAAGAGGCCGATGGCGGCGTCCAGGTCGTCGACCACGGCCAGGGTGACCTCGGGGGTCTCCTCCCACTCCCATTCCTGCGCCAGGTCCGGTTCCGCGAGGATGTCAGCGCGGGGCTCCACCCCCGGGCCCTCAGGACGAACCACCTCGACGGGCGAACGCATCCAGTCCCTGCCCGGCAGGTAGCCCTGGGCTCCCTCCAGCACATGCAGCCGGAAGCCGCGCCGACGGCGTCCGGCGGCCTCGAGGGCGGCCAGGAAGCCCGGGACCAGGTCGGCCGCCCGGGGCCGGACGATGACGCAGACGTTAAGGGTGTTGCAGACCTTCCGGTCGAGGGAGTGGAAAACGACCTCCCGGAACCGGTCCGGGTCCGCGGAGGCGTCGGCGATCATCCAGGCACCTCCGGTCCCGTGCAGGCTGACCGGGGTCCCCGTCTGCCGGGCGATGGCGCCCAGTTGTGCCACGGCGGGGCCTGATCCCCGGGCGACTGCCAGGGCGAGGCGGCGATCAGCGAACAGGGCCCAGCCTGCAGACCGTTCGGCGGAGTCCACCAGGCTCATGGCACCCGGTGGCAGGCCGGCTTCGGCCAGGGCCGGGCGGACGGCACCCTCCGTCAGGGCGCGGGCCGTGCCCAGGGCGTCGGATCCGATCCGGAAGACGACGGCATTGCCGGTGCGGAGCACGCCCGCAGCATCGGCGAAGACATTAGGCCGGCCCTCGAAGACAAAGCCCACGACGCCCAGAGGCGCGCGGTACTGCTCGATACTCCAGCCGTCGTGGTCGATCCGCTCCAGCACCTGACCCCGGCTCGCCGGGCTGTCGCGCCAGGCCCTCAGGCCCGTGATCATGTCCCGGCGCATGGCCTCGCCGACAGCGAGCCGGGTCGTCGAACGCCCCCGGCTGAGGGCGGATTCGACATCGCGGGCGTTGGCGGCGGCGACCGTCGCCCAGACGGACCCGTCCTCCAGCCGGCGCGCAAACGCCTCGAAGAAGTTGGTAATGGCCTCATCAGGGACATGGGACAGAGCGCGGAACGCCGACTCTGCTGCGGCGACTGCGGACCCAACGATCCCGCCGACATCGGCGGACACATGAAGAAGCTCGCCGGACTCCTGGACCACGACCAGGCGGTCGCCGGGTCGGAAGCGGGCTGCGAGGTCCGCATCCACGAAGGTGACACGGTCACCGCCGAACGGAACCGGCAGGCCCGCTGTCAGCGCCTCGAGGGGCGCGACCCGAAGTCCGTTCTCCGGCATGGCCTCCCCGATTCCTCCGGTCCCATTTGCTCTAGTTGAGCCTTACTAGACCAGTCGGCGGGCGGCGCCACACTGGAATGTCAGCCCTCGGCAGGTCAGGCGCGGATCATCGGCAGGCGGAAGGCGCCGGTCCCCGTGGCGGCCAGGACCGCGTTCGCGACAGCGGGCGCGATCACCGGGACCCCGGGTTCACCCACGCCGGAGGGGGGGTTGGTCGACGGGAGGATGTAGGTTTCGACCTTCGGCGCCTCGGAGTGGCGGAGTACGGGATAGGCGTCGAAGTTCTTCCGATCGACTGCACCGGCCTTAATGATCATCTCGTCGTGCAGGGCGGCGGACAGGCCGAAGCAGGTTCCACCTTCCATCTGGGCGGCGATCTGGTCCGGCGAGATCGCAGTCCCGCAGTCAATGGCGGTGACCACGCGGCCAACCTTCGGGTTTCCGTCCACCAGCCGGACCTCGGCGATCTGGGCGACCACGGAGCCGAAGCACTCGTGTACCGCCACGCCGCGGGTCACGCCGGCCGGCGCCGGCTTGTCCCAACTCGCCTTCTCGGCGGCGAGCTTGAGCACCGCGATGTGACGGGCCGCACCGGCCTTTTCGAACAAGGCGAGGCGGTAGGCGACCGGGTCCTTGCCGGCCTTCTTCGCCAAGTGGTCGAGGGTGTGTTCCATGACGTAGGCGGTGTGCGTAGCACCCACCGACCGCCACCACAGGACCGGAACGCCGTTCTCGGGCATCAGGACCTGACCGTCCACTGCCGGCGTCGCCTTGAGATAGGGCGAGCCCATTGCACCCTCGACCGCAGTGGCGTCGAAGCCCTTGGGGGCGAGGGGCGATCCCTTCATCAGGGACTGGGTGACCACGCGATGGGTCCAGGTGGCGGGGAAGCCGTCCTTGTCGAGCCGCACACGGACCCGGTGGTGGGTCAGCGGCCGGAAGTAGCCCGCGGCCATATCGTCCTCACGGGTCCAGACCAGCTTCACCGGCGTCCCCTTGCCCACCTTCTTGGCGATCTGGACGCACTCGGCGACGAAGTCTGACTGGAAGTTGGCGCGGCGCCCGAAGGAGCCGCCTGCGAACAGGGTCTCGATCTGGATGGAGCCCGGCAGGGCACCGACGATTCGCGCCGTGTTGATCTGGTCAATAGTCTGCGACTGGGAGGCGAAGGTCAGCTTGGTGCCACCCTTTCCGCCCACCTGGGCCACGCAGTTCATTGGCTCCATGGAAGCATGGGCGAGGAAGGGGAAGTCGAAGGTCGCCTCGAAGACCTCACCCTCGCCAGCTGCGGTGGCGTCGCCGCGGCTCTCGAAGGACTCCCACTTGAGCTTGTCGGGCAGGGTACCCTTGCCGGCGGCCCAGTCTGTGTACTGGGCTTCCATCTCTGCCGAGCCCCGCCCTTCGGCCTTGCTCTCGTCCCAGGTCACCTTCAGCGCATTGCGGCCCTGGATCGCCGCCCAGGTCGACTTTGCGACGACGGCCACGCCAGTGGGAATCTGGATCACGTCCACGACGCCGGCCACCTTGCGGGCCTCAGCGGCGTCAAAGCCGCTCACCTTGGCACCGAAGCGCGGCGCGTGGGCGACCACAGCTGTCAGCATGCCTTCAAGATTTACGTCCTGGGTGTACCGGGCCTGTCCTGTGCTCTTGGCCAGGGAGTCCTTGCGACGGACGCGGTCGGTCCCGATCAGGGTAAAGGCCTCGGGCGACTTCAGCCTGGGCTCGGCAGGCGGCGTGATGGCGGCGGCACCCTGGATGAGGTCGCCAAACCCGGCACTCTTGCCGCTGGCGACGTGGCTGACCACGCCGTCCTTGACGGTGATCTCGGCCTCGGGGACTTTCCAGCCGGCGGCAGCGGCCCCTGTGAACATGGCCCGGGCGGCGGCCCCGGCCTTGCGCAACTGCATCCAGCTGTTGGCGATCGCCGTCGAGCCGCCCGTGCCCTGGACCCCCATCAGCGTGTTCGCATACAGCTTGGAATTGGCCGGGGACTGCTCGACGCTGACCCGGCTCCAGTCGGCGTCAAGCTCCTCGGCTACGATGGCCGCGAGGCTGGCATGGCTGCCCTGGCCGAATTCGATGTGCTTGGACACCACCGTCACCGCGCCGTCGGCAGCGATGCGGATGAAGGGTCCAAAGGCTCCGACCTCGGTCTTGGCCCCGGCGGACATCAGGTCCGCAGGCGAGCAGCCCACGAGGAGGGCGCCTGAGACGAGGGCGGTTCCGACCACCAGGTCCCTGCGGGTGGCACCGCTTCGGGCGGCAGCCTGATCGACACGCGAGTTCATGGTGATCTCCTCAGGCGCGGGACTTGGCGGTGGGTTGCCCGGTAGCTTGGGCGACCTCCTGGATGGCGGCGTGGATCCGCTGGTAGGCGCCGCAACGGCAGATGTTTCCCTCCATGGCCGCATCGATCTCCGCGTCCGAAGGACGAGGGTTCGAGGCCAGGAGGGCCGCTGCGCTCATGATCTGGCCCGTCTGGCAGTATCCGCACTGCGGGACGTCCAGCTTGACCCAGGCCGCCTGCAGGGGGTGGGTCCCGCCGAGGCCCTCGATGGTGGTGATCTTCATGCCTGAGAGGGCGCTGACTGGCAGGGAGCAGGAACGCACCGGGGCACCGTTCGCCAGTACCGTACAGGCACCGCACTGTCCGATCCCGCAGCCGAACTTGGCTCCGGTCAGCCCGATCTCTTCGCGCAGGACCCAGAGGAGCGGGGTGTCCGGCGCGGCCTCGACCTGGACTGTCCTGCCGTTGATCTCGAGACTTGTCGCCATTTGGGGCTCTCCCTCGGGGATGAAGCAGACGCTGAACTTAACAGCGTTCGGAAGCGGCTGTATAGTTGAGCCAGATCGTATCCGGGAGTTCTTAATGCGCGTTTCGCCGACCCTGCCAATGCTCGCTATCTTCGCGACGGCGCTCGCCTCATCGGCCCAGGCCGCAGATGGTGCCCGGCTCTTCGCCCTGCAGTGTAAGGCCTGCCATGGCACCCAGAGCAGCGTGGCGGGGCCGAGCCTGAATGGCACCGTCGGGCGCAAGGTGGCCGGTGCCCCTGGGTTCACCTTCTCGCCCGCACTCAAGGCCAAGGGCGGAACCTGGACCGAGGCCAGCCTGGACGCCTATCTTGCCGCGCCCCAGGCCTTCGCGCCCGGCGGCCGGATGGCTGTCGCCGTCGCCGCCCCTGGCGACCGCGCCGCCGTGATCGATTATCTCAAGACCCTGAAGTAGGGGCCCGGGGGCCGGACCTTGGACGTCTTCCCCGCCTTTGTCCCCCTGACGGGGCGAAGGGTCGGCCTCACCGGCTCCGGTGAAGGCCTGGCCGCTCGCCATCGCCTGCTGTACGGGAGCCCGGCGGAGATCGTCGATCTGGACCTGTCCGACGCTGCGGACCCAAGGTCATGGGCGGGCATGGCCCTGGGCTTTGTCGCGGATCCAGATCTGGCGGCCTGCGCCGCCGCCGCCGCTGCTGCCCGTGCCGCCGGGGTTCCCGTGAACGTCATGGATCGACCAGCCCTCTGCGACTTCACCGTTCCCGCCATCATCGACAGGGGTGCCGTGGTCGCGGCGCTGGGAACCGGCGGAGCCTCCCCCCTCCTAGTCTCCCGCTTGCGCGCCGAGATCGAAACCCGCCTTCCCCCGGGACTAGGCCGCCTGGCCGCCTATCTCGACGCCCGTAAGGATGTTCTGCGCACCCGTTTCCCATATCCAGCGGATCGCAGGGTCTTCCTGTCCGGTCTGCTCGACGGTGATCTTCCCCAAGCCCTGGAAGCGGGCGGAGAGGCGGCGGCGGACGCCACCCTTTTCCCGGCCCTGGAGTCCGGCACCGCGCCGCCTGGGCGGCTGTTCAGCCTTCCGGCGGACACGCCCGCCGACCTTGTCTCCCTCAAGGCCTGCCGGGTCCTTGCCGGCGTCGACCTGTTGGTACTGGCGGAGGGGGCCGACACAGCGCTGGCCACTCTCGCCCGCCGGGATGCGGTTCGGGCGACCCCCGCAGAGGCTCCTCCCGGTCTGGTGGCCCAGCGGCTCGCCGAGGGTCGGACTGTCGTCCTTGCCTGCGATCCTGCGCCCTACCGGGAGGCTGGCCTGGTGATCTCTCCCCTGCCGGTCGCCCGCTGACGCCTTCGGTTCAGGCGTCGAGCCTGCGCCCCCGGGTCTCAGGCAGGAAGAAGATGCAGGTCACCACCGACAAAAGGGTGAAGGCAAAGGGGTACCAGAGGCCTGAATAGATGTTCCCCACGCCGATCACGATGGCGTAGGCGAAGAAGGGCACGAAGCCACCAATCCAGCCTGTGCCGATGTGATAGGGCAGGGACATGGCCGTGTAGCGCACCCGGGTCGGGAACAGTTCGACCAGGCAGGCGGCGATGGGTCCGAAGAGGGCGGTGGCGGCGATCACGAAGACCATCATCACCCCGAGGACACCGGCCATGTTGAAACGCGCCGGATCGGCCTTTGCCGGATAGCCCGCCGCCGCCAGCGCCGCCTTGACCTCGGCCTCGACACCCGCCCGGACAGCCTTGACCTCTGCAGCCGGCAGGCCCGCCGCGGAGCGGGAGGCGATGGTGACGTCGCCGACCTGACCACGGCTGGCGTTCCCGGCGCCGCCCGCTGGTTGTCATAGGAGACACCGGCGTTGGCCAGGATGCTGCGGGCGACGTCGCAGGAGGAAACGAAGACCTTCTTTCCCACCGGATCGAACTGGAGTGAGCAGTCCGCGGGGTCGGCGGAGATCACCACAGGTGTGCGGGCCTGGGCCTCTGCAAGGGCGGGATTGGCGAACTGGGCCAGCATGTGGAAGCCGGGGAAGTAGGCGACCAGCATCAGGGTCATGCCGAAGAGCATGACCGGCTTGCGGCCCACCCGGTCCGACAGGGCCCCGAAGACCACGTAGAAGACGGCGCTGACCGCTGTGACGATCATCAGCACCATGTTGATGGTCTCGGGGGCGACCTTCAGGAACTTGTCCAGGAAGGTCTGGCTGTAGAAGAAGGTGGTGTACCAGACGGCGCCCTGGGCCGACATCACTGCGCAGAGGGCCAGGATGACCAGCTTCAGGTTCTTCCACTGGCCGAAGGCCTCGGCGTAGGGCGCAGTGGAGGCCCCGCCCTCTTCCTTCAGCTTGGCGAAGGTTGGGCTCTCGTTCAGCCTC
>JBMOEP010000027.1:0-12343 GCA_049314675.1 Phenylobacterium sp. | reverse complement strand
CCAATATCGACTCCCTCTGGACCGGCGGCACGACGCCGCCGCTGGAGCGGATGAAGGCGGCCTGGGACCCGGAACGCATGGACCTCCTCCTGCTCCTGACCCCCCGGGGGCAGGGCATCGGCTTCGAGGGACCCAGGGGCTTCTTCATGGACGCCGAGGGCCGGCTGACCCACTCGGCGGATGACGCCAACCCGGCGCCCCTCGCCAACATCGGCTTCCAGATCCTCAAGCCCGAGATCCTGGACGACGAGCCCGAAGGGGCCTTTTCCATCCTGCCGGTCTGGTGGCGGCTGCAGGCGCAGGGGCGGCTGGCGGGCGTGGTCATGGACGCCTTCTGGCTTCACGTCGGCGATCCCGCCGCCCTGGCGGAAGCCGAAGCCAGGCTCACCCGATGAAGGCCGAATTCCTGAGCCGGAAGGGACCCCGCTGGTACACGATTCCTGCGGATCGGCCGTTCCTGGACGACCTGGCCGAAGGCCTGCTGGCCCTGACCGAAGGCGAGGGCCCGGAGGCCCTTTCGGATGCCGTCGTCCTGACCCCGACACGGCGGGCGGCGCGATCCCTCACCGAGGCCTTCCTGCGACGGGCCAACACGGCCGGCGCCCTGCTACCGCCAAGGATCCGCCCGCTGGGCGACCTGGAGGCTGGCGAGGCGCCCTTTGAGCCCGGCGAGGTCATGCTGGACCTGCCTCCCGCCATCACGCCGGTGCGGCGGCGTTTCGAACTCCTGAAGCTGGTGGGCGACCTCTCGGCCAGCCGGGGACGGACGCCCGGTCCCGCAGAGGCCCTCGGCCTCGCCGATGCCCTGGGCGCCTTCTTCGACAGCCTGCAGATCGAGGAGGTGACCGGCGAGAACCTGGACTCCCTGGTGGGGGCGGAGATGGCCGAGCACTGGCAGGTCTCCCTCGACCTGCTCCGCACGGCCCTCGACCTCTGGCCCCGCAGGCTGGAGGCGCTGGGGATGGAGGATGTCAGCCGCCGGCGCGTCCTCCTGCTCCGCGCCCTGGCGGAATGGTGGCGGGAGGTGCCGCCGCCAGGCCTGCTCATCGCCGCCGGCTCGACAGGATCGGTCCAGACCACGGCCGGCCTTCTCCAGGTCATCGCCCAAGCCCCCAGGGGTGCCGTCGTGCTTCCCGGGCTGGACACCGACGATCTTTCGCCCGAGGCGATGGGTCTGGAGGTGGACGACCAGCATCCGCAGGCCGCTCTGTATGAACTCCTGAACAGCTCCGGTGTTGCCCGCAAGGACGTCCTCGTCTGGGGACCCTTCGGCGGCGAGGACCCGCAGGGGGCCGACCGTCGCAAGCTCATCAGCCTCGCCCTCCGACCGGCGGCGCGCACCTCAGACTGGCTGGCGACCGTCGCCGACGAGAACGGCCCGGGCGTCAGGACCATCACCCGGGGGCTGGAAGGCCTGACGGTGATCTCCTCCCGGGACGAGGAGGCCTGCGCCCTCACCGCCGCCCTGCTGCTCCGCGAGACCCTGGAGACCCCCGGGCGGACCGCCGCCCTGGTGACACCGGACCAGGACCTGGCCCGCAGGGTCTGTGCGCGCCTCGCCCGCTGGGGCGTGACGGCGGACGCCTCGGCAGGAGAGCCCCTGGCAGGCCGGCCCTGCGCCGTCCTCGCCAGCCTTGCGGCCCGGGCCCTGGCGGACCCCGCCCTGCCGTCGGTCCTGCTGGGCCTGCTCAAGCACCCCCTCGTCACGCGTCAGAGGGACCCGGAAGCCCTTGCGGCGGCCCGGGACGACCTGGAATGGAGCGCCCTGCGCCGGACGCGGTCCGAGACCCTGGACGAATTGCGGCGTCGCGGAGAGACGGCGCGCAACCCTGCTGGACCTGAGGCCCTGCGGCTCCTGGAGGCCTACGCCGCCGCCCTGGCGGAACCCGATGGGCCTGGCCCGGAGACCCGGCACGCCGGCGACTGGGCCCTCCGACTGACCCAGGTCCTGGAAGCCCTGTGCACCCCGGCAGACGGAAGCGCCGGTGGCCTCTGGGCCGGCCCCGACGGTGAGGCCATGGCCCGGCTCCTGGCCCAGCTGGTCGAAGACGGCGCCGTGACGCCGGAACTGACGGTCGCGGGCTTCATCGAACTTTTCGAGGCCCTGGTCGCGGGCGAGAGCGTCCGGTCCGCCCGGGCCAGCCACCCGAGGCTCCGCATACTGGGCGCCATGGAGGCGCGGATGGCCCGGGCCGACCGGGTGATCCTGGCCGGGCTTGAGGAAGGCGTCTGGCCCCAGGCGGCCGGGGTGGACCCCTTCCTGTCCAGGACCATGCGCACGGCCCTGGGACTGCCGGCGCCCGAGCGGCGGATCGCCCTGTCGGCGCATGACTTCGCCCAGTCGGCCTGCGCACCCGAGGTGTTCCTGCTGAACACCCGGCGGCGGCGCGGCGCGCCCGTCCTGGAGTCCCGCTGGCTGTGGCGGCTGCGGACCCTCGCCCGGGGCGCCGGCGCGACCCTTGCCGGGCGCCCGGACCTGGTGGACTTCGCCGAGGCCCTCGACGCGCCCGGCCCCTTTGCCCCGGCCCTGCGTCCCGCGCCCTGCCCGCCCTTGGAGGCCCGGCCCCGCAGGCTGGCGGTGACCCGGGTGGAGGCCCTGGTCAGGGACCCCTACCAGGTCTGGGCCCGGGACATTCTTCGCCTCTACCCCATGGACCGGCCGGATACGTCGGTGGACGTCCGCATCCGGGGCACGGCGATCCACTCGGCCCTCGAAACCTTCGTCCAGACCTACCCCGCAGACCTGCCCGCCGACGCCGCCGACGTCCTCGAGCGGCTCTATACCGAGGCGCTCACGGCAGCGGGCATGGACGCCGTCGGTCTGGCGCGCGAGCAGGCCCTGGCCCGGGAGATCGCAACCTGGATGGTGGAGCAGGAACGCCAGCGGCGCAGCGACGGGCGGCGGATCGTGGTCGAGCAGGCGGGCCAGCTGACCTTCAAGACCCCGGCAGGCAACTTCGTCCTCACCGCCAAGGCTGACCGGCTGGAGATCGGCCCCGGACAGATCGGCCGCATACTCGACTACAAGACCGGGGCCCCGCCCTCCATCGACACCGTCAAGACCGGGTTCTCGCCCCAGCTGACCCTGACCGGCGCCATCCTCGAGGCCGATGGCTTTCCCGGGTTACAGGGCCTGAGGGTGGAGGAGCTGTCCTACGTGCGGATCACCGGACGCCGGCCGGCCGGCGAGATCAGCAGCGCCCTTGCCAAGTCGACAAATGTCAGGGAAGCCTCGGCGGCAGCCCTCGACGGGCTGAAGGCGCGGATCGAGGCCTTCGACAATCCGAACTGGCCCTATACCTCCCGGGTCGCACCCTCCTCTGTAAAGCTCTACGCGAGCGACTATGATCACCTGGCCCGGGTGCGGGAATGGTCCTCCATCGGCGAGGGAGAGGACACATGACCCCCTCCGAGGTCGACGACCCCCAGGCCCTCGCCGCCGATCCCTTCCTGTCGGCCTTCGTCACCGCCAATGCGGGCTCGGGCAAGACCAAGACCCTGATCGACCGGGTCGCCCGCCTGCTGCTGGCTGGGGCCGAGCCCGACCAGATCCTCTGCGTGACCTACACCCGGGCCGCGGCGGCGGAGATGCAGGACCGGCTGTTCAGGCTTCTGGGCGACTGGTCGGTGATGCCTGACGAGGCTCTCGGCATAGCCCTTGGCGCGCTGGAGGGCCGCCCCCCCGCCGCCTATGAGACCAACACGCTCTCGAAAGCCAGGGCCCTCTTCGCCCAGGCCCTGGAGACGCCGGGGGGCCTGCGCATCCAGACACTGCACGCCTTCTGCGAGAAGCTCCTGCGCCGGTTTCCCCTCGAGGCCGGGGTGTCCCCAGGCTTCGAGGTGCTCGATGACCTCGGCGCGGCGGACCTGGCGCGCAGGGCCCATACCGGGATCGCGCGTCACGCCCTTGGGGGCGACGGCCGGATTGCCCAGGCCTACGCCCGGCTTTCGGTCGACCTGGACCACCGCCGGTTCCTCGGCCTCTTCGACGAATTCGCACGCCTGTCCTCGCAGCTCGTCCGGTGGTTCAAGACGGCCGCCGCCGGAGACGGGGTCGAGGCCGCGGTCTGGACAGCCCTGACGGGCGCGCCGGAACCGCTCGATCCCGCGCAGGCGACAGCCGACCTGGTCGATGTCTCGCAGGGACTCGCGCCTGGGGACTGGCTGCGAATCTCCGAGCTCCTCGTGGCGTCCTCCGCGGAAACCGAGCGTGAGCTTGGCGCGGCCCTGGAGGCCAGCCATGGCCACCCGCCCTTCGACCAGGTGCAGTCCATGCTCCTGACGAAGAAGTGGACCGTCGCAGCCTGGTTCGGACGCTCACGCCGCCTGAAGCCCCTCCCGGACATCGTCGGCCTGCTCGACGGAGAGGCGAACCGCCTGCTCGGGCTGGAGATGCGCCGGCGCATGGCCGTGGCGGGACAGAGGACCCTCGACATCCTCATCCTGGCCCAGGCCTACCTGACCGCCTACGAGAACGAGAAGGCCCTGTCGGGGAAGCTGGACTTCAGCGACCTGGTCGGTCGCACCGCCGCCCTGACCCGGACCGCCCCTATGGCCGCCTGGGTGCTGTACAAGCTGGACCAGAGGCTGGCCCACATCCTCGTGGATGAGGCGCAGGATACCGCGCCGGACCAGTGGGGAATCCTCAGGGGCCTGACGGGCGAATACTTCTCCGGCGCTGGCCAGGCCTTAAGGGGGAACGGCCCGGGCCGGTCCTTCTTCGTCGTCGGTGACGTCAAGCAGTCGATCTATTCCTTCCAGGGTGCCTCGCCCGAGAACCTCGGCATCGAGTACGCCCATCACAGCCAGGCCGCCGCCGCCGTGGGCGCCCGCTTCGAGCGCATCGACCTGACCCGGTCCTGGCGGTCCGTTCCGGAGGTCCTGACCTTCGTGGATGCGGTCTTCGCCGGGGACGAGAAGGCCCAGGCCCTGGTCAGCGCGGAGGGCGAGACGCCGCCGGTCATCCGCCATGAGGCCGGGCGCAAGGACCCCGGCTGCGTGGACCTCTGGGACCTCGTGCCCCCCGCCGAGAAGGGGACGCGGGACGCCTGGGAGGACCCGCCCGACGCCCTGGGAACCGACTCCAGCCCGCGGATCCTGGCCCGGCGCATGGTCGGCGAGATCCAGCAGATCGTGACCCTCGGCGAGTCCGTAGGCGACAAGAAGACAGGAGGGCGCAAGCCCGCCTCCTGGGGCGACATCCTGATCCTGGTCCGCCGGCGCGGCGCGCTCTTCGACGAGATCCTGCGCGAGCTGAAGCGGAGCGGCGTGCCCGTTGGCGGTGCCGACCGGCTGAAGCTGTCCGAACACATCCTGTTCGAGGACCTGAGGGCCCTTGTCCGATTCGCCCTCTTCCCGGGCGACGACCTGACCCTTGCCGCCCTCCTGCGCAGCCCGTTCTGCGACGTCACCGACGAAAGCCTGTTCGACCTGGCAAGGGACCGACCCGACCCGACGCTCTGGGACACCCTGAAGCGGCGCGCCGGAGACGGCCGCAGCGACTGGGCCCAGGCCGCCGACTTCCTGGGGCGGGTGGCCAGGACCGGGGTGGGCCGTACGCCTTACGACTTCATCGTCGGGATCCTCGAGTCGCCCGGCCCCTGCGGGCGCTCCCAGCGGCAGAGGCTCCTGACCCGCCTTGGCCGGGAGGCCGAGGAGGCCCTCGGGGTGTTCCTGGAGAAGACCCTGGAGCTCGAGCGGGCCGGCTCCCGGCACCTGGAGAGCTATGCCGCCGACCTGGACCGGCTGGATGTCGACGTGGCCCGGGAGATGGACGCTGCCGGGGCGGACGAGGTGCGGATCATGACCGCCCACGGCGCCAAGGGGCTTGAAGCCCCGATCGTCATCCTGCCCGACATGACCTTCTCGGATCCCGGGCGGTCGGGCCTGGTCCGGACCGGTGAAGGAACCTTCCTCTGGCTCGGGTCGAGTGATGAGGACTGCGAGGCCCAGGCCAGGGCCCGGGAGGACCGCGGGCGCGAGTCGGGCCGCGAGCTCAGCCGCCTGCTCTATGTGGGGCTGACCCGCGCGCGGGACCGCCTGATCCTGTGCGGGACCCTGCCCGGCAACCGGAGTGAAGAGAACCTGAAGGGGTGGTGGAGCGCCGTCTCCGAGGCCTTTGCCGACCGGCTGGGCGACGGGGTTCGGCGGATCGATCGCGATGACTTCAGCTTCCGGCGTTTCGGCGCAGACCCTGAGGTCCTGGGACCCGCCGGTGCCGGGGTGGCGACGGTCGCCGCGACGGTCCCGTCCTGGCTGGGCCAGGTCGCCCGGGCCGAGCCCCTCAGCCGCCTCGCCTCCCCCTCGGACCTTGGCGACTCGGCGCCGGTAGCTGCCCTTTCACCCCTCGCTGGCCTGGGAGGACTGGGACGGTTCCGCCGCGGCGAACTCATCCACCGCCTCCTGCAGATCCTGCCGGACCTCGACCCCGCGTCCTGGGACAGGGCGGCGCGAAGGCTCCTGGAGAAGGAGGCCGGCCTGAGCACCGAGCAGATTTCAGAGATGACTGCGGCGGCCCTCGGCGTCCTGGAACACCCCGAGTTCGCCTTCCTCTTCGGTCCGGGATCCCGGGCCGAGGCGGGGATCGTCGGAGGGGCAGCGGCCTTCCCGGAAGGCTTGCGCATCTCGGGACGCATTGACCGCCTGGTGGTGCGGAAGGACGAGGTCCTGTTCGCCGATTTCAAGACCAACCGGCCGGCACCGGCCCGCATCGAGGATGCCGACCCGGCCTACCTGCGCCAGTTGGCCATGTACTGGGCGGTGCTGGGCGACCTCTATCCGGGGCGAAGGATCCGGGCGGCCCTGGTCTGGACCGACGGCCCGCGTCTGACACCCGCGCCGGAGCCGCTGCTGCGGTCGGCGCTCGAGACCCTGAGAGAGGGGTTTCGATAGGGGCGTTTGATTGGGGGAGTTGATCGGACACCCCCGCTCGCCATATCTAGGCCTAACGTCCGGAGGTTCCGGACCCCCAATCGAGGAGCCGCCCATGGGCACCGTCGCCGTCACTGACCAGTCCTTCGAAGCCGACGTCCTGAAGTCGGGCAAGCCCGTCCTGGTGGATTTCTGGGCGGAGTGGTGCGGGCCCTGCAAGCAGATCGCCCCGGCCCTCGAGCAGATCGCCTCGGAACTTGGCGAGCATGTCACGGTGGTCAAGCTGAACATCGAGGACTCCCCGGAAACGCCCGGCCGTTACGGCGTGCGGGGAATCCCGACCATGATGCTCTTCAAGGACGGCCAGATGACCGCCATGAAGGTCGGCGCCATGCCCAAGCAGAAGATCGTCGACTGGCTGTCCGAGTCCGGCGTCGGCTGAGCCAAAAGCCCCCTCAGCTCGGCCAGGTTTCCGGGCTGAGGGCCAGCACCTCGCCAGCGAAGTGAAGGCCGCCGCAGATCACGACCCGGGGCGGAGGCCCCTTCACATCCAGGGCCAGGGCGACGGCGGCGGAGACATCTGGCGCCGTTGACGCCTCAAGCCCCTGCTCTCGGGCCGCCGCCGCCAGGTCTTCCGGCGACAGGGCCGAGGCGGACTCGAAGGTCGTCGCGACCACCTTCGGACCCAGGTCCGCGAATGCAGCAAAGAATCCGCGGGGATCCTTGCGGGAGAACTGCCCGGTCACCAGAACCAGGGGCCGGGGATCCCGCGCACCCATCTCCTCGCAGGTCCGCGCCAGGGCGGCGGCACCGTGGGGATTGTGGGCCCCGTCCAGCCAGAGGTCCGATCCCCTGGCCGCAGCCAGTCCGCCCAAGGGTCCTGTGGTGAGCCTCTGGAACCGGCCGGGCCAGACCGCCTCCGCAACGCCCCTTGCAAGGGCGGCCTCGTCAATGCGCGGGTCGCCGAGGGCCAGGAGGGCGAGGGCGGCGAGGCCGGCGTTCTCGAACTGGTGGAGGCCGGGCAGGGACGGCGGCGGAAGATCGAGAAGCCGGTCCGGGGCCTGGACCACCAGCCGGCCCCTTTCCCGCCAGATATCCGCGTCCCGGCCGACCAGGGTCAGGGGTGCGCCCCTGGCCTCGGCTTCGGCCTCGATCACCGCCAGGGCTTCTTCATGCTGGCGGGCGGAGACCACGGGTCGGCCCGGCTTGATGATGCCCGCCTTCTCCCAGGCGATCTTCGACAATTCAGGGCCCAGCATCTCCAGGTGGTCATAGTCGACCGGCGTGATCACCGACACGGCGGGGGCGTCGAAGATGTTGGTGGCGTCAAACCGCCCGCCCAGGCCGACCTCGATCACGCAGAGGTCGGCGGGGGTATCTGCAAAGGCCTGCAGGGCCAGGACCGTCGTGATCTCGAAGAAGCTGATGGGCTGACCGGCGTTGGCCGCCTCGAGGCGGTCCGTGAGGGCGTCGAGGGCCTCGTCCGTGATCAGCCGACCAGCCACCCGGATGCGTTCGGCGAACCTCACCAGATGGGGCGAGGTGAGGACATGGACCTTCAGCCCCGCCACCTCGGCCATGGCCCTCAGGAAGGCAGTGGTGGAGCCCTTGCCGTTGGTCCCGGCGACGTGGATCACGGGGGGCAGGCGCAGGTCAGGACGGCCAAGGGCCTCCAGAAGGCGCTCGACCCGTCCGGTCGTCAGGTCGATGAGGGACGGGTGACCCGCCCGCAGGCGCTGGATGACGGCGTCAGAAGCCCGGATCGGATCGTACATGGTCCCAGTTCAGCGCTCAGGCAGCGCGGGCGCGGGCCCGGCCCAGCATCAGGGTCCTGAGCACCGAGGCGAGGATGTCCGGCAGTTCAGAGCGCGCCGCCACCAGGTCGACCATGCCCCGTTCCATCAGGAACTCTGCCCTCTGGAAGCCGGCGGGCAGGACCTCGCGAATGGTCTGCTCGATGACCCGGCGGCCAGAGAAGGCGATCATGGCATTGGGCTCAGCGATATGGATGTCGCCCAGCATGGCGTAGGAGGCCGAGACCCCGCCGGTTGTCGGGTCGGTCAGCACCACGACATAGGGCAGGCCGGCGGCCTTGACCTCGTTGAGGGCCAGGGTGGTCCGGGCCATCTGCATGAGGGACAGGGTCCCCTCCTGCATGCGGGCACCCCCGGAGGCGGTGAAGATGACCAGGGGAACCTTGCGACGCACGGCTTCCTCGGCGGCCTTGATGAAGGCCTCGCCGGCGCCCATGCCCAGGGACCCGCCCATGAAGTTGAAGTCCTGGACGATGACCATCGCCGCCTGGCCTCGGATGTTTCCGAAGGCGATGGCCATGGAGTCCTGCTCGCCCGTCGCCTTCCGCGCCGCCTTGAGGCGGTCGGCGTAGGGCTTGTCGTCCGGGAACTTCAAGGGATCGTCGACCACGACCGGCGAGGGGATGCGCTCGAATCGTCCGTCGTCGAAGGTGTAGCGCAGCCGTTGGGCGGCGCCGATGCGCATGTGGCTGCCCGAGGGCGTGACCCACATGGCTGCCTCGAGGTCGGGCCGGTACAGCATCTCGCCCGTATCCGGGCACTTGACCCAGAGGTTCTCGGGGGTCTCGCGCTTTGCCACCAGGTTGCGCACGCCGGGGGCGATCTTGGCCAGCCAGCCGCCACGCTCCCGGGGGGCCTGGGGCTGCTTCCCGGATTTGTCGTCGGTCTGGTCCGCCATCGCCATTCTGCGCCTAAGCTCCGACACTCGACGTCCTTGCCGCCCGAACAGACTTAGCCAGACCCGCCACTTTTGTAAGCACCCGGTCGGTCACGTCTTCGTTTGCAGCCAGGGCGGCGGCCACCTCGTCCACCAGGGCTGAGCCGACCACAACGGCGTCTGCAACCCGGGCCACCTCGGCCGCCCTCGCCTCGGTCCGAACGCCAAAGCCCACGGCCACCGGCAGCCCGGAGGCGGCGCGCACCCGCGCGACATTGGGCGCCACGGCACCGGCGTCGGCTTCTTTCACGCCGGTGACCCCGGCGACGGAGACGTAATAGACGAAGCCCGAGGTCCGCCGGACCACCACAGGCAACCGCCGGTCGTCCGTCGTGGGCGTGGCGAGCCGGATCAGGGACAGATCCTGGGCGTCAAGGGCGTCGGCGAGGGGATCGGCCTCCTCGGGCGGAATGTCGACCACGATCAGGCCATCCACGCCCGCAGCCGCGGCGTCACGGGCAAAGGCCACATAGCCGGGGGTCTCGAGGGGATTGGCATAGCCCATCAGAATGACCGGTGTTTCGGAATCCGAGAGGCGGAAGGCGGCGACAAGGTCCAGGGTCTTCTGCAGGGTCATGCCCCGGGCCAGGGCCCGCTGGGCTGCGCGCTGGATCGGCGGGCCCTCCGCCAAAGGATCGGAGAAGGGAAAGCCCACCTCGATCAGGTCAGCCCCGGCGGCGGGAAGCCCCTTGAGGATGGCCAGGGCAGTCTCCGGATCGGGATCTCCCGCCATCACGTAGGGGATGAAGCCGGCGCGGCCCTCCTGGCGCAGGCGGGCGAAACGGGCGTCGATCCGGGCGCGGCTCAAATCGAGAGTCCCAGGGCCTGGGCCACGGTCGCGACATCCTTGTCGCCGCGGCCGGACAGGTTGACCACTACGATCCCCTCGGGGCCCACCTCGGCGCAGATCTGCGGCAGGCGGGCCAGGGCATGGCTGGTCTCGAGGGCCGGAATAATTCCCTCCAGCTCTGCGCAGAGCCGGAAGGCCTCAAGGGCCTCGCGGTCGGTGCAGGTCAGGTATTCCGTCCGGCCGACATCGTGCAGGAAGGCATGTTCCGGACCGATGCCGGGATAGTCCAGGCCCGCAGAAATCGAGTGCGCCTCGGTGATCTGGCCCACCTCATCCTGGATCAGATAGGTGCGGTTGCCATGGAGGACGCCGGGCCGGCCGCCATTAATGGCCGCCGCATGGCGCTTGGTGTCCATGCCATCGCCCGAGGCCTCGACACCGATCAGGCGCACGCCCTCGTCGTTGAGGAAGGGATGGAAGGTACCGATGGCGTTCGATCCCCCGCCCACGCAGGCGACCACGGCGTCGGGGAGCCGGCCCTCGGCCTCGAGGATCTGCGCCCTGGCTTCCCGGCCCATGACCGCCTGGAACTCGCGGACCATCTCCGGATAGGGATGCGGGCCCGCTGCCGAGCCGATCAGGTAGTAGGTGTCATCGACATTGGTGACCCAGTCCCGAAGCGCCTCATTCATGGCGTCCTTCAGGGTCGAGGAGCCCGAGGTCACCGGCTCGACCCGGGCGCCCAGCAGGTTCATCCGGAAGACGTTGGGCTTTTGGCGCTCGACATCCACAGCCCCCATGTAGACCACGCAGGGCAGGCCGAAGCGGGCGCAGACCGTGGCCGTGGCCACGCCGTGCTGGCCGGCGCCGGTCTCGGCGATGATCCGGGTCTTGCCCATCCGCATGGCCAGCATGATCTGGCCGAGGGCGTTGTTGATCTTGTGAGAGCCGGTGTGGTTCAGCTCGTCGCGCTTGAACCAGATGCGCGCCCCGCCGAAATGCTCGGTCAGGCGTTCGGCGAAATACAGCGGGCTCGGGCGGCCGGTGTAGTTCTTGTTGAACGCGGTCAGCTCGGCCTGGTAGGCCGGATCGGCCTTGGCTGCGGCGTAGGCCTGTCCCAGCTCCAGAACCAGCGGCATCAACGTCTCGGGAACGTAGCGCCCCCCGAAATCGCCGAACCGGCCACGTTCGTCCGGATGGGCGGACCAGTCGTTGGGTTTGGCTGGGGCGTTCATGGATCCAGAAGCTTCAGGCGCGGCGAACCGCTTCAAGAAAGGCCGAAATCAGGAGCGGGTCCTTTATCCCCGGCCCGCGCTCCACGCCAGAGGAAACGTCCACCAGGGGTGCGCCGGACTGTTGCAGGGCTTCGGATACGTTCCAGGGATCGAGCCCTCCCGCCAGCAGATAGGGCCTCGCGAACCGCCGTCCAGCCAGCATCGTCCAGTCGAAGGTCGCGCCGACGCCGCCGGGCCGATCCGACCCTTCCGGCGGCCGCGCCTCGAACATCAGGTGGTCGACGACGCTCTCGTAGGCGCCGGCCGCGTCGATGTCGGACGGCGTCGAGACGTGCAGGACCTTGATGATCCCCGCCCCGGTCCGCTGGCCGATCTCGCGAGTGCGGGCCGGAGTCTCCTTGCCGTGAAGCTGGATGAACTCCGGGCGCAGGGTGGCCATGAGCTGATCCAGCAGGGCGTTGTCGGGGTCGACCGTGACGGCCACGGCCGGGACGTTCGCCGCCCGGGCCGGCGGGACCAGCCGCGCGGAGGCGTCCGGCGCGATGTTGCGCGGGCTCTTCTCGAAGAACAGGAAGCCGATGAAGGCCGCACGACCGTCGACAGCGGCCTTGACGACCTCCGGTGTCGTCAGGCCGCAGATCTTGGCCCCGGCCGTCACGTGGGCTTGCGCGGCGGCGTCTTTTTCGCCGCGACGGGC
>JBMOEP010000026.1:0-12354 GCA_049314675.1 Phenylobacterium sp. | reverse complement strand
CCTGACCCAGGCCACGCCCCGGTCCCTGGTGATCCTGGACGAGATCGGTCGGGGCACGGCGACCTGGGATGGACTGGCCATCGCCTGGGCCTGCGCCGAGGCCCTGCACGACACCAATCGTTGCCGGGGCCTCTTCGCAACGCACTACCACGAACTGGCCGAGCTCGAGCGCCGGCTGGCGAGCGTGGCCAACCTGTCCATGCGCGCCCGGGAGTGGAACGGCGAGCTGGTCTTCCTGCATGAGGCCGGACCTGGCCCCGCAGACCGGTCCTATGGCGTCCAGGTCGCGCGGCTGGCGGGCGTGCCGCCCGCGGTGGTTGCCCGGGCGCATGAGGTCCTGCAGCGCCTGGAGCGGGAGGCTGGCGCCCCGGCCCAGCTGGGCGACCTGCCCCTGTTTGCCGCCCAGGCTCCGGGCCTTGCAGAACCGCGGGGCCCCTCGCCCCTGGACGGTGCCCTTGCAGACATGGACCCGGACAGCATGAGCCCGCGCGAGGCGCTTGAGGCGCTCTACCGGCTGAAGGGCCTCGCTTCTCCCGGCTAGAGCCAGCCCTTGCGTCGGAACCAGAGCAGGGGCGCGACGCCACTGACCACCATCAGGCCCAGGGCCAGGGGGTAGCCCCAGGGCCATGTGAGCTCGGGCATGACCTCGAAATTCATCCCGTATATGGCCCCGATGAGGGTGGGCGGCATGAGGAGCACTGTGAAGACCGAGAAGGTCTTGATGCTGACGTTCTGCTCGATGTTGATCAGGCCGAGGGCGGCGTCGAGCAGGAAGGCGATGTGCGCGGACTGGGCGGCGGCGTGCTCGGTGAGGGACTGGACATCCTGCTGCACCGAGACCAGGTGGGCCTGGGCGGACGGCTTGCCCGCGATCTCGGGTGCCAGGGCGGCGAAGCTGGCTAGCCGGGCGAGGCCCGCAAGGCTGGTTCGCGCCAGGGCGGCCAGGGACTGGGTCCGGGCCAGGCTCGTCAATAGGGGCTCGAAGGCGGCGCCCCGGGGACGGTCAAAGATGGCGTTGGAGGCGGCCTGGACCCGCTCGGAGCCGCGTTCGAGGACTTCTGCCAGACGTTCGATCACCGCGTCGAGGAGGTCGAGGAAGAGGTCCACCCCGGAGGCTCCGGCATAGTCGGGGCCGGTGAGCCTCTGGCTGAAGGCCGAGAAAGCCCTGAGGGGTTCGTAGCGCAGGGTGACGAGGCGACCGCTGGTGAGGACGAAGGTCACGGGCGTCAGGATCGGGTGTTCTTCCTCGCTCCGGCTCAGCAGGCTGGCGGTCATGAAGGTCGCCCCGCCCTCCATGTAGAGGCGGCTGGACGGCTCGATCTGCGCCATTTCCCGGGAGGTGGGCAGCTGGAGGCGCAGGGCGCCCTCGAGGACAGCTTCCTCATGGCGCTCGGGGCTGACCAGTTCGATCCAGATGACGTCGTCCGGCGCCTGCCAGTCGGTGGGTAGGTCCAGGGCGTGAACGGTCCGGAAGGTCCGGGTCTCGCGGGGAAGGAGATTGAGCATACGCTGCCAGTCGGAGGCGCGCCGGACCGCTAGCGCGGCGGCGGCGCGGTGACCGACTGGATAAGGGCGGCGATCCGGTCGCCGGCGTCGGCGGCCTGTCCCAGGATGGTCAGGGGCGAGGCACCCGGACGGACGGTGGAAGCAACCTGGCTGGCGGCGCTCTGGGCCACAGTCAGGGCGGCGCTCTGGGCTGCATTGAACTGGCCGGAGGCCATGTGCGCGGCCTGGGTATCCGGATAGATGAAGCCATAGGTCGGATAGGTGCTGGAGCCGAGATCCCGGACCGGATCGTACCAGACCTTCACCCGGGACCAGTCGCCCGCCGCGGAGACATCGATCACGGTGACGTCGCGTTCAATCTGGCCGCGGGTTCCACCAATCCGGGACCAGTTGGCATGGGTAATCTGGATGACGCGGTCAGTGAGGACCTGGCTGACGACGGCCACATGGCCGAGGGTCATGGCGCCGGAGGGCTTGAAACAGAGGACGGAGCCGGACGTAGGGGTCAGGCCTGTCTGGTAGCGGCCCGTCGCCTGGCGCCACCAGGTGTGGGCGTCGCCGAAGATCTGGATGCCAGAGACAAGCCGCGCGAAGGGCACGCACTGCCAGTAACGGTCAGCCACGGCGCTGGACAGGGGCGCGAACGCCACGATTCCCGCGACGAGCGCCCCGATGGCGGTGTGCATGGCGCGCCTGAACATCAAGCCCCTACCCTCAAACCTTCGGGACTCCCCGCTTAGCGCCTTGAGACGAATCCCGCAAGTCCGACTGACGCTTTGCACGTGGTTCCGAAAGCGAATTTAAAGTCCAATTGAATGCCCGAGATGGATATGAGTGGGATATACTTACTAATAAGAGTGGTTATTTCTATCTGATAATCTGCTACAAATTAGAAATATGCTCAGGTTTTTCAGCTATTTTTGCATGTGGCTTACATATAATTTGTGTGTAATCGCGCCAGACTGATCATCCGAAAGCTTTGGAGACCTCGATCAAGATTTAGGGACGGGAGGAAAAGTCGAGAATTTGTGGCGTTCGGCCTGACGCCAGGGTGGGAAGCGGCGGCACGGCATGTGGGCCACCGCCTGAGTTTCCGGCGCCCGGCGCCTGCGAAGATGGCGCCGCTCCCACCACGAACGGAAATTTCGCCGTGGATTTTCTCATCGCTGCACTGGCGCTGACGCAATCCTGCCTTAAGTTTGTCCGCATGGACGCAATCGCCCCCCTCCTCACCGATCCCGCCGCCTGGGCGGCCCTGCTCACCCTGATCGCGATGGAGGTGGTGCTTGGAATCGACAACCTCATCTTCATCTCGATCCTGTCGAACAAGCTGCCCGAAGGGCAGCGACAGAAGGCGCGCCAGCTGGGCATCACCCTGGCCCTGGTCATGCGCCTCGCGCTGCTCTCGACCCTGGCCTGGCTTGTGCACCTGACCGATCCGGTCTTTTCCCTGGGCGCCACGACCGGCGCGCTTGATCTGACCTTCTCCTGGCGCGACCTGATCCTGATCGCCGGCGGCCTCTTCCTGCTCTGGAAGGCCACCAAGGAGATCCACGGCATGGTCGACCCCAAGCCCAGCGATGACGTCCTCGACAAGCGGGCCGTGGTCGCGGCTAATTTCGGGTCAGTGATCTTCCAGATCATCCTGATCGACATGGTCTTCTCGGTGGACTCGATCCTGACCGCAGTGGGCATGACCGACCACCTGCCGATCATGATTGTCGCGGTGATCGTCACGGTTGGCATCATGCTGGTCGCCGCCGACCCGCTGGCCAACTTCATCCACAAGAACCCTGGCGTGGTGATGCTGGCCCTCGGCTTCCTGCTGATGATCGGCATGGTGCTGATCGCCGACGGCTTCGGGGTCCACATCCCGAAGGGCTACATCTACACGGCCATGGCCTTCTCGGTGGGGGTTGAGAGCCTCAACATCATCGCCCGGAACGCCAGGACCAAGAAGGAAGGCCAGGCGGGTCACTGACCCGCCGGCCCCTGCGGGGAACCTCGAAGAACAGGGCCCTAGAAGAAGCTGTAGGGGTCGATGTCGACCGTGACCCGAACCGAGCCGCGCGACTTCACCCGGGCCCGCCAGGCAGCCATATAGCCCGAGAGGTCAACCTGCCGGTCGGCCCGGACCAGGAAACGCTTCCGGCGACGCCCACGGACGAGGGCAAGGGGGGCGTCGGCCGGGCCGTAGACCTCGACGCCCTCGGCATTGGGCGCAGAGGCGGCCATTTCCCTGGCGAAGGCCTCAAGGGCCTCGGGATCCCGTCCGGAAACGATGACGGCGGCGAGCCGGCCGAAGGGTGGCAGGCCGGCGATCTCGCGCTCGTCCAGTTCGGTGCGGACGAAGGCGTCCCGATCCTGCGCCCTGAGGGCCTGCATGACCGGATGGTCCGGCGTCCAGGTCTGGATGAGGGCACGGCCTGGACGATCCCGGCGGCCCGCCCGCCCGGTCGCCTGGGCCAGCAGCTGGAAGGTCCGCTCCGCCGCCCTTAGATCGCCGCCGCGCAGGCCGAGGTCGGCGTCGATCACCCCCACAAGGGTCAGGTTGGGAAAGTTGTGCCCCTTGGCGGCCGCCTGGGTGGCCACCAGGATGTCAATTCCGCCGGTCTCCATGGTCTCGACCAGGGCCCGGGCGTCCGCGCCGCTGCGCACCGTGTCCGAGGAGAAGACCGCAATCCGCGCCTCGGGAAACAAGAGGCGGGCCTCCTCCTCGAGCCGCTCGACCCCCGGACCGATCGACACGAGGGAGTCCGCCGCCCCGCAGTGGGGGCAGTGGGTGGGGCGGGGCATGGAGAAGCCGGTCAGGTGGCAGACAAGGCGGTTGGTGTAACGATGCTCGACCAGCCAGGAATCGGTATCGGGCGCCGTGAGCTTCTGGCCGCAGGCCTTGCAGAGCACCAGGGGGGCATAGCCGCGCCGGTTGAGGAAGAGCAGGGTCTGCTCGCCCGCCGCGAGGGTCTCGGCCATGGCCTCGGCCAGGGGGGATGAGATCCAGCGTCCAGCCTCTGGCGGCGCCTGCCGGAGGTCGACGAGGCGGATGTCCGGAAGCCGGGCTTCCCCATGCCGGTCGGACAGCCTCAGCCAGCGGTAGCGGCCGGTCTCGGCGTTGCGCAGGGACTCCAGGGACGGCGTCGCTGAAGCCAGGATGACAGAGGCATCCTCGATCTTGGCGCGGACCACGGCCAGGTCCCGGGCCTGGTAGATGAAGCCCTCCTCCTGCTTGAAGGAGGTGTCGTGCTCCTCGTCCACCACCACCAGCGACAGTCGCCGGAAGGGCAGGAAGAGGGCCGAGCGGGCGCCCACCACGATCCGGCACCGGCCCTCCGCCACAGCGTCCCAGACCTGTCGCCTCTGGGGCGGGGCGACGCCGGAGTGCCATTCGCCCGGGGCACCGCCGAACCGTTCCGCAACCCTTGTGATCAGGGCCTGGGTCAGGGCGATCTCTGGCAGCAGGACCAGGACCTGGGCCGCCGGATCCGCGGCCAGGGCGGCAC
Organism: Phenylobacterium sp.; assembly: GCA_049314675.1. GTDB lineage: Bacteria > Pseudomonadota > Alphaproteobacteria > Caulobacterales > Caulobacteraceae > Phenylobacterium. Next base: position 7,348 of record JBMOEP010000026.1, on the reverse strand, counting down.
GGACCGCCTCCAGGTAGACCTCGGTCTTTCCCGATCCCGTCACGCCATCCAGGAGGGCGGCCTGGAAACCACCTTCGGCGATCATGGCCTTCAAGGCGGCCGCGGCGGCGGCCTGGCTGGCATTGAGGGGCGGCGCGGGCAGGTCCAGGTCGGGCGGGCCAAACGGCTCAGGCGCAGGCGTTGAGCGAAGCTCGAGGGCACCGTCGTCGATCAGGCCCCGGACAACGGCGGCGGAGACCCCCGCCCTGCGGGCGAGGTCTGCAGGCATTGCGGGACCCGCGGCCGCGGCCTCCAGGACCCGGGTGCGGGCGGGGGTAGAGCGGGTAGGTGGCCGGCCGGTGGCCGCCGCCATCCGGTCGGGACGCGGCGGCGGGGCCCTCGCGCCACGCAGGGCGATGGCCAGTGGCAGGCCGGCGACGTCCGCAGCATAGCGGGCGGCCCACTGTACGAATTCCAGGGTGGAGGGGCCCAGCGGGGGCGCATCGAGCCGCCCGGCGAGGGGTTTCAGCGGCCGGTTCCCGCCGGCGCCCTCGCGCAGGCCGGTCACCACGCCGGTCACGAGCCGACCCCCGAGAGGTGCGGCGACCTGGTCGCCAACAGCCAGCTCCAGGCCGTCGGGCGCCTCATAGTCGAAGGCCTCGGGGAGGGGCAGGGGCAGGAGGACGGAGGCGATGCGGCTCATCTTGTCGTCTTCATACCCCGAGTGCGCCCGCGCCGCCTCCGGTTCCTCGACAGGATCAGGTCGGGGCTTCCGGGCGGCGGCCATGAGCCCTACAAGAGCCCGACAACAGAAGCGGACGCAGCAGCATGCAACTCTTCCTCGACACCACGGATGTGGCGATCCTCCGGGACCTGGCCGCCACAGGCCTCGTCGACGGGGTGACCACCAACCCCACCCTGATCGCGAAGTCGGGCCGGCCGATGTTCGAGGTGATCGCCGAGATTTGTAGCCTGGTCGACGGGCCTGTCAGCGCCGAGGTGGCCGCCACCGACACGGCGGGCATGCTCGCCGAGGGGGCGAAGCTGGCCGCCATCGCGCCCAACGTGGTGGTCAAGGTGCCGCTGACCCGGGAAGGCCTGGTGGCGACCTCCGAGTTCGCGGTCCTGGGCATCGCCACCAATGTCACCCTCTGCTTCTCCGCAGCCCAGGCCCTGCTGGCGGCCAAGGCGGGCGCCTCGTACATCTCGCCCTTCATCGGCAGGCTGGACGACCATGGCGCCGACGGCATGTCGCTGATCGCCGAGATCCGCGCCATCTACGACAACTACGACTTCGACACCGAGATCCTGGCGGCGTCGATCCGGAGCCCCGACCATGTCACGATGGCGGCCCTGGCGGGGTCGGACTGCGCCACCCTGCCGCCGGATGTCTTCGCCGCCCTCTTCAAGCACCCGTTAACCGAACGGGGCCTTTCTCAATTCCTGAGCGACTGGGCCGCAACCGGGCAGTCGATTCTCTGACGGAGGCGGGATGCGAATGCGCGGGGCAGGCGAGGCAGAGCCGACGGAAGATCCCTGTCCCGAGACCGTTCGGGCCGCCCTCCTGAAGCGTCCAGACATTCTGACGGGTGATCCCGAGACCCTGCAGGCCCTCGGCCTGGCCCTTGGCGCGGACGCCCGCGTGGTGGCCTTCGGTCCCGCGGCCCTGGCCCGGGTCAGCGAGACGGCGCGCCGGGAGAGCGAGGCCCGGGCCAGCCTCGAGGCGGTGGCGCGGGCCAATTTTGTCGCCCATGCCCAGACCCGGGAGGCGGTGGTCGAACTCCTGGACGCCCGGGACGCCCCAGACCTGGCCCGACGCCTTGACGAGATCGCGCGCACCCGGTTCGGGCTGCAGGCCGGAGTCCTGGGGCTCGAGGGCATGGCGGCACCGGAGGGCTGGCGGGCTCTGCCCCCCGGAGGCGTGGACCAGCTCCTGGAGCCCGGGGCCAACCTCCTGCTCGGCTTCCGGGCCACGGCCCTGGGCCTGTTCGGTGATCAGGCGCCCTTCATCCGGTCCATGGCCCTGGCGCGGCTGGACCTGCCGGAAGACGGGGGCGTGGGCCTGATGGGGTTTGGCTCCGGCGACCCCGAAGGCTTCACCCCGGACATGGGCCCGGAGCTTGTCGGCTTCATGGCCCGGGTGGCCGAGAGGCTGGCGGGGCGGCTCCAGCGCTGATGGACGCCCGCGCCGCCCTCGGCCAGTGGCTTCAGCACCTGGAACAGGAGAGGCGGCTATCGCCGCGCACCCTGGCCGCCTACGGATTCATCGGCCGGCGCTATCTGGGCTTCCTGGAGCGCCACCGGGGAGGCCCTCTGTCTGCTGTGGACCTTGGAGAGGTCAGCGCAGCGGAGATCCGGGCCTGGCTGGCCGTGCTGCGCCAGGGCGAGACGCCGCTCTCGCCACGGTCCCTCTCCCAGTCCCTGTCGGCGGTGCGGACCTTCCACGCCTTCCTGGATCGGCGGATGGATATTCCCAATCCGTCCCTCGCCCTGGTGCGGGGGCCACGCGTGCGCCCCTCCGCGCCCCGCCCGGTCACGGAGACCCAGGCGGCCGAACTCCTCGCCGAACCTGGCCTGGACGCCAATCTCGACCCCTGGGAGGCTGCCCGGGACGCCGCGGTCCTGACCCTGCTCTACGGCTGCGGCCTGCGCATTTCCGAGGCCCTGTCCCTGCGCCGGCGGGACGCTCCGCTCGGGGAGGTCCTGCGCATCACCGGCAAGGGGGGAAAGACCCGGATGGCGCCGATCCTGCCCCGGGTGGCGGAGGCGGTGGACGCCTATGCCCGCGCCCTGCCCTTTCCCCTTTCCCCCGACGAGCCCCTGTTCCGCGCCCGGCGGGGCGGCCCCCTTTCGCCCCGGCATATCCAGGCGACAGTGCAGGGGATGCGGGGGCGGTTGGGCCTGCCCGACAGCGCCACGCCCCACGCCCTGCGACACGCCTTCGCCACCCACCTGCTGGGCGCCGGCGCCGACCTCAGGTCGATCCAGGAACTGCTGGGCCACGCCTCCCTGTCCACCACCCAGCGCTACACCCAGGTGGATTCCGCGGCCCTGCTTCGGGCCTATGCGAGCGCCCACCCGAGAGCCTGAATTTCGATAGTCAGGAAGGGTAAACACCCTTGAATTGCAGACCTCCGCCCACTTCCGGGAAACTGAAGATGAAAACCGTGATCCTGGCCGCCACCTCGGCCTTCCTCCTCGCCGCCGCTTCAGGTGCCCATGGAGAGGAGGCCGCCAACAACGGCACGGACCCGACCAAGCTGACCACCCAGGCCCAGGTGACCTGGGAGCGCCTGGACCTCAACGGCGGCTTCCGGAGCGACACCCTGAAGCTGAACTATACGCTCCCGTTTGGCGAGAAGAGCGACTGGAACGTCCGCTACCGGGTCCCCATCGCCTCGGTCGACGTCCTGGGGAACGACAGCTATGGCCTGGGCGACGTCTCGGTGCAGGTCGGCCATGTCTTTGGCCTGAGCCGCCAGGGCGGCTGGGTCGCGCAGGGCGAGATGATCCTCGACACGGCCTCCCGGGACGAACTGGGGACGGGCAAGAACGTCCTCAAGGGAACGCTCATCAGGGCCTGGTTCCTCGAGAATGGCGCGATCTTCGCCCCCGCCCTCGTCCACTCGGAGTCGCTCTGGGGTGACGACGATAGGCGGGATGTCCAGTCCACCACCGTGGACTTCTACTATGTGCCCAAGCTGAAGGACTCGCGGAACCTGATCACGTTTGATCCCTCGATCAACCAGGACTGGGAAAACGACAAGACCTTCCTGGGTCTTGCAGTGACCTACGGCCGGGTGGTCGGTCCCGCCTTCGGCGGCACGGGCATCGTGACGATCAAGCCCTCGGTCTTCGCCGGCGACGGCCGCCCCGGGGACTGGGGCCTGGAAGTCGGCTACAAGGTGCTTGGCTTCTAGGCCTGCATGGTCCAGCCCTCGACGCCCATGGCGGCCTGCCGGCCGGCCTCGGATCGCGTCGGGTGCGGATGGCAGACGCGGGCGATGTCCTCGCTGGCGGCCCGGAAGGCCATGGCCACGCAGTACTCGCCGATCATCTCGCCCGCCTGTGGGCCCAGGATGTGCACGCCCAGGATCTCATCCGTGGCGGCGTCGGCCAGGACCTTCACGAGGCCGTCGGTCTCGTGGTTGATCTTGGCCCGGCTGTTGGCGGCGAAGGGGAACTTACCGGCCTTGTAGGCACGGCCCTCGGCCTTGAGCTGCTCTTCGCTGCGGCCGACCCAGGCGACTTCGGGGGTGGTGTAGACCACGCTGGGCACCAGGTTGTAGTCCACATGACCGGCCTTGCCGGCGATCAGCTCGATGCAGGCGACGGCGTCCTCCTCGGCCTTGTGGGCCAGCATGGGGCCGTGGATCACATCGCCGATAGCCCAGATGCCCGCCGCCGCCGTGCGGAAGTGGTCGGTCTCCAGGAAGCCCCGGGCGTCGGGGACCAGGCCCACCGTCTCCAGGCCAAGGCCCGCCGTATAGGGCCGTCGGCCGACGGCCAGGAGGACCCGGTCAGCGGTCAGGGTCTCGGCAGCGCCCCCCGCGGCGGGTTCGACCGTGAGGTCCACGCGGGACTTGCTGGCCTTGGCGCCCGTCACCTTGGAACCGAGACGGAAGTTGATGCCCTGCTTGGCCAGAATCCTCTGGAAGGCCTTGGCAACCTCGGCGTCCATGCCCGGGCAGATACGGTCAAGGTATTCGACAACGGTCACCTCGGCGCCCAGCCGGCGCCAGACCGAGCCCAGCTCGAGGCCGATAATGCCTGCTCCAATGACCACCAGGGTCTTGGGAACCTCCGAAAAGGCCAGGGCGCCCGTGGAGTCGACGATGCGGTCGCCGTCGACCTTCAGGCCCGGAAGACCCGAGGGCTCGGAACCGGTGGCGATGACGATGTTCCGGGCCTCGAGGGCCAGGGTCTTGCCATCCGCCCCGTCCACCTCGACCCGGCCGGGGCCGACGATCCGTCCCTTGCCGAGCAGGCGCTCGACCTTGTTCTTCTTCATGAGGAACTCGATGCCCTTGGTCAGGGCGGTCACCGACTCGTCCTTCTGGGCCATCATCTTCGACAGGTTCAGGCGGGGAGTGACCTCGATCCCCAGGTGCTCGAACTCCCGGTTGGCGGCCTCATAGAGCTCGGAGGCATGCAGGAGGGCCTTGGAGGGGATGCAGCCGACGTTGAGGCAGGTGCCGCCAAGGGTGTCGCGCATCTCGACGATGGCGGCCTTCAGGCCAAGCTGGCCGGCGCGGATGGCGGCGTTGTAGCCCCCGGGGCCGCCCCCGATGATGACGACGTCGTACTGGGACATGGGATTTCCTCGCCCGCCTGGGGCCTGAACCGGATTAGATGTCGAGCAGCAGCCGCTGCGGATCCTCGATAGCTTCCTTGACGCGGACCAGGAAGGTCACGGCGCCCTGGCCGTCGACGACCCGGTGATCGTAGGACAGGGCCAGGTACATCATCGGACGGATGACCACCTGGCCGTTCACGGCCACCGGGCGCTCCTGGATCTTGTGCATGCCCAGAATACCCGACTGCGGCGCATTCAGGATCGGCGTCGACATAAGCGAGCCATAGACCCCGCCATTTGAGATAGTGAAGGTCCCGCCCTGCAGGTCATCCAGGGCCAGGGCACCGTCGCGGGCCTTCTTGCCAAGATCGCCAATGGCCTTCTCGACCCCCGCCAGGGACAGGACATCAGCGTCCCGGACCACGGGCACAACCAGGCCACGGTCGGTGCCGACGGCCACGCCGAGGTCGTAGTGGTTCTTATAGATCAGGTCCTGGCCGTCGATCTCGGCATTGACTTCGGGCACGGACTTGAGGGCGTGGATACAGGCGCGGACGAAGAAGCTCATGAAGCCCAGCTTGACGCCGTGGGTCTTCTCGAAGGCGTCCTTGTAGGTGTTGCGCAGGGCCATGATGGCGCTCATGTCGACTTCGTTGAAGGTCGTGAGCATGGCCGCCGTCTGCTGAGCCTCCTTGAGGCGACGGGCGATGGTCTGCCGCAGCCGGGTCATGCGTACGCGCTCCTCACGGGCATGGGCTTCGCGCGGGGCGGCGGGGACGGGTGCCGGCGGCGGGGCAGCGGCCCGGGCTTCGAGGGCGGCCAGGGCGTCGGCCTTGGTCACGCGTCCGTCCTTGCCCGTACCGGGGATGGCGGCGGGATCAAGCCCGCCCTCCGTGGCAATGCGCTGGGCCGAAGGGGCCAGGACCGGGGCGGCGGAAGCGGCGGCCGGAGCGGCGGGCGCCGGCTTGGCTGCCTTGGGGGCTGCGGGCGCAGCAGCCGGAGCGAGCGCAGGGGCGGGCGCAGCGGCGGCAGACGCTCCCTCCTTCAGGTGTCCGAGGACCGCGCCCGGCTCGACCGTGGCGCCTTCCTCGGCGGAGATGGACTCCAGGATGCCATCGGCAGGCGCGGCCACCTCGAGGCTCACCTTGTCCGTCTCAAGCTCGACGAGGATCTCGTCCTTGCGGACTGCCTCCCCGGGCTTCTTGGCCCAGCGCGCCACAGTGGCCTCGGAGACGGACTCTCCGAGGGCGGGGGTCATGATGTCAGCCATGGTCGTGTCCTCTTGTTCAGGCGAGGGCTTCGGCCAGGAAGGCCTGCAGTTCGCGGTTGTGCCGGCTCATCTGGCCGGCGGCGGTGGAGGCGGAGGCCGGGCGGCCCACATAGCGGGCGCGCTTGGACTTTACCTTGAGGCGTTCGAGCGTGAGCTCCAGCCAGGGATCGACGAAGGTCCAGCCACCCATGTTTTTCGGCTCTTCCTGGCACCAGACGAGTTCGGCGTTGGGGAACCGCGACAGCTCGGTGGACAGGGATTTCATGGGCCAGGGATAGAACTGTTCGAGCCGCATCAGGTAGATGTCGGTCAGGCCGCGCGCCTCGCGAGCCTCGAGGAGGTCATAATAGACCTTCCCCGAGCAGAGGACGACCCGGCGGATATTCTCCGGCGGGTCCAGGGTGAGGGCCGTATGACGCCCACGCTCGGCGTCATCGTGCAGCACCCGGTGGAAGGACGAGCCCTCGCCCATCTCCGGCAGCAGGGACACCGCCTTCTTGTGCCGCAGGAGCGACTTGGGGGTCATGACCACCAGCGGCTTGCGGAACTCCCGCTTCATCTGCCGGCGCAGGACGTGGAAGTAGTTGGCCGGGGTCGAGCAGTTGACGACCTGGAGGTTGTCCTCGGCGCAGAGCTGGAGAAAGCGCTCGAGCCGGGCGGAGGAGTGCTCAGGGCCCTGGCCTTCGTAACCATGGGGCAGGAGAAGGACGAGGCCGCTCATCCGAAGCCACTTGCGCTCGCCGGAGGAGATGAACTGGTCGATCACCACCTGGGCGCCGTTCACGAAGTCGCCGAACTGGCCT
>JBMOEP010000025.1:0-12591 GCA_049314675.1 Phenylobacterium sp. | reverse complement strand
CTCGACCGCTCAGCTGGTGGTGGCCCTCAAGCCACTGCACGACCGGGCCCGGATCAAGCGGGTGGTGGTCTCGACCTACCAGTCGGTCTCTGGCGCGGGCAAGGAGGGCATGGACGAGCTCTGGGACCAGACCAAGGGCATCTTCGTCCTCGGCCCGTCGGAGCCCAAGAAGTTCCCCAAGCAGATCGCCTTCAACGTCATCCCCTTCATCGGTGCCTTCAACGACGACGGCTACACCGACGAGGAGGAGAAGATGTGGAGGGAGACCCACAAGATGATGGACCCCGAGATCGCCCTCACGGTCACCTGCGTGCGGGTACCGGTCATGGTCGGCCATTCGGAGTCCGTGAACATCGAGTTCCACGAGCCCCTGGACGAGGACGAGGCGCGCGACCTCCTGCGCAACAGCCCCGGCCTCATCGTCATCGATCAGCGCCATGACAAGGGCTACATGACCCCCAAGGAAGTCCAGGGCGAGTTCCCGGTCTTCGTCAGCCGTATCCGCCGGGATCCGACGGTGGAGCATGGCCTGAACCTCTGGGTCGTAGCCGACAACCTGCGCAAGGGTGCTGCCCTCAACGCCGTCCAGATCGCCCAGCTTCTCGCCGAGCGCGGTCTGATCGGCGACCGCTGACGGGTGGCCGGGGGGCCCCCCACACCAGCTGACGCCTCACCGGCTGACGCCTCATCGCGCGCCGCCGTCGGCGCCGGCGTCCTGTGCTACCTGATCTGGGGGTTTTCGCCCCTGTTCTTCCAGGCCATGGGCCGGCTGGGCGCGGGCTCCTGGGAGATCCTGGCCCACCGGGCTGTCTGGGGGACCCTGGTTGCCTGGGTCTTCGTGCTCCTGGCCCGGCAGGGCGGCCAGGTGGCCGAAGTCCTGCGCTCGCCCCGGCGGCTCGCTGCCCTTGCCCTCTCAGCCCTGCTGATCGGCGCCAACTGGGCCCTCTATGTCTGGGGGGTCAATTCTGGCCGGGTGCTGGAGAGCAGCCTCGGCTACTACCTGACGCCCCTGCTCAACATGGCGGCGGGGGTCCTGATCTTCCGCGAGCGCTTCGACATCCTGGGGCTTGGCGCCATTGTCCTGGCTGGGATCGGGGTCGTCCTTCAGGGCCTGGCCCTCGGTCATTTCCCGTGGATGGCGGTGATCCTGGCCCTGACCTTCGGCGCCTATGGGATCGTGCGCAAGCAGGTGCAGGCCGACGCCCAGACCGGCCTCTTCGTCGAGTGCCTGTTCCTGGCGGTCCCCGGCGCGCTCTGGATGGCCCACCTGGCCCTGACCAGCCAGGGGCATGTGGACGATTCCCCTGCGGCGGCGGCCTGGCTCCTGGCAGCGGGGCCAATCACCGCCATTCCCCTTGTCCTGTTCGCCTGGGCCGCCAGGCGCATGCCCCTGTCGGCCATGGGCTTCCTGCAGTTCATTGGCCCGACCATCGGCTTCGGCATCGGTCTGGCCCAGGGGGAGCCCTTCACCGCCCTGCGCGGGGTCTCCTTCGCCTTCATCTGGGCCGGGGCGGCGACCTCCATCTACGGCCTCTGGCGGCGGACCCGGAGCCTCGGCGCCTGACTGGCGCTTGCGTATCCTGCGTCCGGGTCTATCGGTGTTGGGCAAGGACCGCCGATCTGCAGGACGGCGGCGAGGACACGACACTTCCGGAGGAACTCCATGGCCCGCACGAAGTTTGGCGCCTTCCTGGCACCCCATCATCCCATCGGAGAGCATCCCAGGCTCCAGTTCCGGAACGACATCAAGTTCGCCGTACGGCTTGAGGAGCTGGGCTTCGACGAGTTCTGGGTGGGTGAACACCATTCCACCGGCTGGGAGATGATCGCCTCGCCCGAGATGTTCCTGGCCGCCGTCGGCGAGCACACCGGCCGGATCCGGCTGGGCACAGGGGTGATCTCCCTGCCCTACCACCATCCCTTCCATGTCGCCCAGCGCATGGTGCAGCTGGACTACATGACCGGCGGTCGGGCCATCCTTGGCACTGGGCCTGGCGCCCTGCCCTCCGACGCCCACACCCTGGGTATCGACCCCATGACCCAGCGCGACCGGCAGGACGAGGCCATCGGGGTGATCCGGCGCCTGCTCGCCGGCGAGCGCGTCACCCACGAGAGCGAGTGGTTCACCCTGCGCGACGCCCGGCTCCAGCTTCTGCCCCTCCAGGAAGAGATGGAGATGGTGGCCGCCTCCTCCATCAGTCCCTCAGGCATGACCCTGGCTGGCAAATACGGCCTGGGCGTCCTGTCCATCGGCTCCAACTCCGAGGCGGGCCTGGCGGCCCTGCCCACCCAGTGGGGCTTCGCCGAACAGGCCGCCGCCAAGTCGGGCAAGGTGATCGACCGGAAGAACTGGCGGGTGCTCATGTCCTGGCACATCGCCGAGACCCGTGAGGAAGCCCGGGCCCAGGCGGCCAAGGGCCTGATGCACTGGCACAACGAGTACCAGGTCGGCACCCTGATGCGCCCCGGTGCCGCGCCCTTCATCAGCCCCGAACAGGCCCTCGAGCAGACCGTGGACGTCGAGGGCGCATCCGCCGTCATCGGCACCCCGGACGACCTCATCGCGGCCATCCGCAAGCTTCAGGCCAATGCCGGCGGCTTCGGCGTGGTGCTGGGCTTCGTCCATGACTGGGCCAACCGCGAGAATACCCTGCGCAGTTGGGACCTGGTCGGGCGTTACGTGATCCCCGAGATCAACGGTCTCCTGGACGGCTACCGGGACTCCCGGGCCTTCGTGATAGAGAACCGCGAGTGGTTCGAGCGCGCTGGCCAGGCGGTGATGAGCAAGATCATGTCGCACGAGGGTGCCGCAGCGGCCCTGAAGGCCGGCATGGAGGCGGGCGTGGCCATGCGCTCGCCCAACGCCCCGGATCTGAACAAGGCCGCGAAGGCCCTGAAATAAGGGGGCTAGAGCCTCTGCACAGTCACCGGAGCGTCCGGGACCTCACCGGGCGCGATCGTCGCAGGCCCGTCGTCGAGCAGGTCTTCGGGGCCCTTGGCCAGGCGGGCCGCCAGCGTCCCCACCGAGGATCCCAGCACCGCCTCGGGATCGCCGCCCTCCACCAGGCCGGCGGCGAAGAGGGCGGCCAGGAGGTCGCCTGTTCCCTTCGGTGCCCGATCAAGGCGCGGGTGGGTCGCCAGCCAGGCGTCCGTCGCATTCGCCCAGAGGACGCCGGTCCTCGACCCTGCCGGGACCGAAGAGACCAGGACCGCCCGGCCCAGGCTGCGGGCGGCGGCGAGGGCCCCGGCGGCGTCGGCAATCCGCATCCCCGTGAGGCGTTCCAGCTCCCAGGCGTTGGGCGCCAGCAGGCTTGCGCGTGGGACCAGTTCCAGGGGAAGGGCCTCGGCGACGGCTTGCGCGACATAGAGCCCGCGGTCCTCGTCGCCGAGGATGAGGTCCACCAGGCGCAGGGCCTGCGGACGGCGCGCCGCCACATGGTCCAGGAGACCGGCTGCGGCGGCCACCTGTGCTGCCGAGGCGAAGTATCCGGTGATCACCAGGTCTGCCCGGTCCGCCAGGCCTGAGGCGATCAGCCCGTCAACCTGGCCGGCAAAGACCGCGTCGGATACCGCTCCGCCCCCAGGGGGGCCAAGGCCCGGATGGCGCCCGAAGAGGACGGTGGGAAGAAGGGCTGTGCGAAAGCCCAGGCGGGTGAGAACCGCACTCTGCAGTCCGCCGCCGACCCCCGAGCCGGCAACATGGCTGGACAGGATCAGGGCGACCGGCACGGGTGCGGTCCGGCCTGCGGCCTAGTAGCGGTAGTGCTCGGGCTTGAAGGGCCCGGCCACTGGCACGTTGATGTAGGCGGCCTGGTCCGAGGTCAGCTGGGTCAGCTTCGCGCCCAGCTTTTCCAGGTGCAGCATGGCCACCTTCTCGTCCAGGTGCTTGGGCAGGGTGTAGACCTGCTTGCCGTAGGCCGCGCCGTTGGTCCACAGCTCGAGTTGGGCCAGGGTCTGGTTGGTGAAGGAGGCGCTCATCACGAAGCTGGGGTGGCCCGTGGCGTTGCCCAGGTTTACCAGCCGGCCTTCGGACAGGACGACGATCTTTTTGCCGTCCGGAAACTCAACGTGGTGGACCTGGTCCTTGATCTTGTCCCAGCGGTAGTTGCGCAGGCCCGAGATCTGGATCTCGGAATCGAAGTGGCCAATGTTTGCGACAATGGCGTTGTTCTTCATCCGCCGCATGTGGTCGACGGTCAGGACGTCCTTGTTGCCGGTGGCGGTGACGAAGATGTCGCCCCTGTCCGCCACATCGTCCATGGTTTGGACCTCATAGCCCTCCATGGCCGCCTGCAGAGCGCAGATCGGGTCGATCTCGGTGACGATGACCCGGGCGCCGCCATTGCGCAGGCTGGCTGCCGAGCCCTTGCCCACGTCGCCATATCCCAGGACCACGGCGACCTTGCCCGAGAGCATGACGTCCGTGCCCCGGCGGATCGCGTCCACCAGGCTCTCGCGGCAGCCGTAGAGGTTGTCGAACTTGGACTTGGTGACGCTGTCATTGACGTTGATGGCGGGGAAGGGCAGTTCGCCGCGATCGGCCATCTGGTAAAGGCGGTGGACCCCCGTGGTGGTCTCCTCCGAGACGCCGCCGATGGCATTGCGGATGGCGGTGTAGAAGCCGGGCTTTTCCTTCAGGTACCGCTTCATCACCGCGTAGAGGGCCTCCTCTTCCTCGTTCTGCGGGTTGTCGAGGACTGAAGCATCCGCCTCGGCCTTGGGCCCGAGCACGCAGAGCAGGGTGGCGTCGCCACCATCATCGAGGATGAGGTTGGGATAGCCGCCGTCGGCCCATTCGAAGATGCGGTGGGCGTAGTCCCAGTATTCCATAAGGGTCTCGCCCTTGGTGGCGAAGACAGGGGTCCCGGCGTCGGCGATGGCTGCCGCGGCGTGGTCCTGGGTGGAGAAGATGTTGCAGGAGGCCCAGCGCACCCCGGCGCCCAGGGCCTCGAGGGTCTGGATCAGGACCGCCGTCTGGATGGTCATGTGCAGGGAACCGGCGATGCGGGCGCCCTTGAGGGGCTGGGAGGCCCCGAACTCGGCGCGGACGGCCATCAGGCCGGGCATTTCGGTCTCGGCGATCGCAATTTCCTTGCGGCCGAATTCGGCCAGGGAAATGTCCTTCACCACATAGTCGGTCATGTCGGGATTCCTGTCGCGCGGGCCCTCGCCGCTTGAACGGTCCTATACCCTCGACCGAGCTAGGTCGCAACTAGGACATAAAGACTTCTTTATGTGAAGTGGAGTGCGGGCCCAGTCACCAGCTCATCGACGGCCTTCAAGGCCCGCCGGGCGTCGCCCTGGCGGCGGAGACCCGATATGAACCTTCGCGCCGCCCTCCGGCCCTCGGGGTCGAGGTCCAGGCGGGAAAGAACGCCTTCGGCCATCCCCGCGTCATTGAGCAGGCCGAGCGCGTCCTGGGCCTTCCTGAGCGCGGCCTCAAAGCCTGGCGCGGCCCGTCGCCAGTCCTGGCACTCGAAGGCCGCCAGGGCGTAGCGGAAGGCCTTGATGTGCAGGCGCAGGGCGTGCAGGTCCTCCGGCTCCAGGGCGTCCGCATCCAGGCCCTCCCGGCGGATGCGTCGCCAGCGGCGCTCAAGGTCAGAGCCAAGCCCCTCCGCGGCACCCTCGGCGTTCCGGGCCAGACCAGGCCAGTCTCCTGTCTCGGCCAGGAGGAGTCCCTCCAGCAAGGTCAGCCGCGCAGGCGCCGCCGCCAGGCCGGCGGACAGGCCGGCGGCGGCCCGGTGCCGGGCTTCCGAAAGGGCGGTGTCGAGGGCCGGGCCGGCTGGCCCCATCGCCATCAGGACGTCAAGTTCCCGCACCTCGCCGCAGGCCTGGGCCAGGTCGCGCAGCCCTGCGCGGACCGTCGCCGCCGGGGCCTCGTCCAGCCGCCTGCGGAAGACCAGTGCCAGGCTTCGCATCCGCCGCAGGGCGACGCGCATCTGGTGGACCGCCTCGACCGAGGGGTCGTTCGCTGTATCCCGGGTCCGGCCCGCCACTTCAGCCAGGCTTCCGAGCAGGGCCTGCCGCAGGGCCTCGCCCGCGGTGATCCCCCCGGCCAGAGCGACCTGCCCGGCGCGGGGCCAGGGCCGGTCCGCCGCCAGGTCCGAACCCCTGGCGGACTTGGTGCGAAGCGAGAGGGTCAGGGGCAGTTCGGCGGCAAGTCGCCGGGCGAGGGTGATCAGGTCCTCGCGCTCGCCCTCCAGGAGCTCCAGCTCCACCTCGCAGACCACCGCCCTGCGATCTCCCGCCCGGATCTCGCCCTCGTCAAAGGCCGCCTCGATCCGGGAGCCACCGGCCTCGACCACGCCGCTGCGCCGGCGCACATGTACGGAAAATCGCGGTGCAAGCGGGTCCGGGCCGAGGGCGGCGAGGCCCAGCCCGGCGAGCTGCGGCCAGGAGAGGTCCAGGTGTCCGGGGGCAACCTCGGCCTCGACCTCTTCCCGGGCCAGGCCCTGTCCGGTCTTCAGGGTCTGGACCGTCCGGCCGGACGCCTCGGAGCGCAGGCGCAGGGAGGCACCCACGGCCGCGAGGGCTTCGTCGGGGGTGTCGTAATAGACAGACAGGAGGGCGCGGTCGTGGGGCGGGGCGTGCAGGACCCGCAGAAGCACCGCCTCGATGGCGTCGGGGGGGCAGTCGAACTTGATTTCCACCTCGGGCATCACAACCCCCTTCGGACGGCTATTCGTCCTCGTCGAAACGATTGGCCACCAGGGCCACAAGGGCGGCGACGGCGGTGTCCGCCTGAGCCCCTTCCGCGGTGATGTCGATGCAGCAGCCCGGCCCGGCGGCCAACATCATCAGGCCCATGATCGAACGGGCGTCCACCTCGGCACCATCTTTTGAGACGTACACCTCGGCTTCGAAGGTGGAGGCTGTCTTCACGAACTTGGCGGACGCGCGGGCGTGAAGCCCGCGCTTGTTGATGATCTCGACCCGGGCCCGGGCGGTCACTTGTCCCCTGCCAGGACGTAGGAGGCGACCGAGATGTACTTGCGCCCCGCCTCCTGGGCCTGGGCAACGCAGCCGGCGAGGTCAAGCCGGCTTCGGACGCTGGCGAGCTTGATCAGCATGGGCAGGTTCAGGCCGGCGATGACCTCGCCCCGGGTCTGCTCCATGACCGAGATGGCAAGGTTCGAAGGCGTGCCCCCGAACATGTCGGTCAGGAGGATGACGCCGGTCCCGTCGTCTACCCGCCCGCAGGCAGAGAGGATGTCGCGTCGCCTCTGTTCCATGTCATCGTCCGGGCCGATGCAGATGGCGGCGATCCCCGACTGGGCCCCGACCACATGCTCCATGGCCAGCAGGAACTCGTCGGCCAGGCGACCGTGTGTCACGATGACGAGGCCGATCATGGGAAGGCTCTCAAGGGGAATTCTCACCCTGTACGGGCACCGCCGGCGCCGGAAGGTCGTCTTGATACGACTCTTCCCGGTCCGCTCCAAGCCGACAAAGTGCATCTACGATCCGGTGTGGCGCCGAGGCTTCGGTCAGGCGGAGCCGCAGCTGCGGCACCTCCCGCCCCAGCACCGAAAGGGTCTCCCGGTCCGGCATCCGCTCAGGCTCCCCTGCCGTTACCGCAAGGTCGACCCGGCAAAGGTCCAGGCAGGGCAGGGGCACGACGCCGGCACCCCGGATCTCAAGCTTGCCGCGCAGGACGACAGGGGCCCTGCCGAAGAGGCGTCCGCCGCTCGTCCAGACCAGGGTGCGGTCGTCGGCTACCAGGCGGAATCCCAGGTTCAGGGCCCTCAGGGCGAGGTCGCTCTTGCCGCTGCCAGAGGGACCGCACACCAGGGCGCCCCGCCAGCGTCCGCCCGACCACAGGGCGATAAGGCCGGCGTGCAGGATCTCGCTCATGGGATCGGTCTCATGATGCGGGGCGGAGGGGCAGGCGGACCCGGAAGCAGGCGCCGGTGCCCGCTCCTGCCTCGCCCATGCGGTTCTCTGCCCGGAGGGTGCCGCCCTGGGCCTCCACGATCTGGCGAGCGATGGACAGGCCCAGGCCCGAATTGCCGCCGAAGGCGGAGCCCTTGGGCCGGGAGGTGTAGAAGCGCTCGAAGACCGTCTCCAGGTTCTCCGGCGGTATGCCCGGGCCGTCATCCTCGACGCGAACCTCGGTGATCCCGGCCTCGCGTGTCAGGAACAGCCGAACCGAACCGCCCGGCGGACTGAAGGAACGGGCGTTGTCGATGAGGTTCCGGAACACCTGGCCGAGCGGCCCTTCCCGTCCGAGGACCGCGGTCTCGCCCTCGGGCCGGGACAAAAGGACCTCCGGGTCCCCTTCCCGGCGGGCATCGCTGTAAGCCCCGGCCAACTCATCGAGGAGTCGACCCAGGTCGAAGGTCTGGGGTGCCTCCCGGGAAAGTTCCGCATCCAACCGCGAGGCGTTGGAGATGTCCGTGACGAGGCGGTCCATGCGCTGCACGTCCTGCTGGATCACCCCCTGCAGCCGGGCTCTGGCGTCGGGGTCGGACACCAGATCCAGGGTCTCCACCGCCGAGCGCAAGGACGTGAGCGGATTGCGAATTTCATGGGCGACGTCGGCGGCGAAGCGCTCGATGGCGCCCATCCGCTCGGACTGGGCATCCGTCATGGCCTCGAGGGACCGCGTGAGGTCGCCAAGTTCGTCCCTTCGCCTCGCCAGGTCGGGGAGGGAGATGGATCGGACCCGGGATAGCCGCACCCGGTCGGCGGCGCGCGCCAGACGCCGAACAGGCAGGGCGACCAGGCGGGTCAGGAGGGCCGAGGACAAGAGGGTAACGCCGATGGAGAGCAGGATGAAGGGCACCAGGGCGGCCCTCTGGCGGGCGATGATGCTGTCCACGTCACCGGCCTCGACCGTGAGGACCCCCAGAACGGCCTGGACATGGCGGATGGGGAACGAGACCGAGACCACCCGGCCCGCAGGATCGGCGCGGCGGACGCCCGCCACCCTGCGCCCCTCGAGTGCGCCCGCAATCTCGGCCCGGAGCGCGGTCTGCCCCGGCGAGGCTCGGGCCTTGCCGGAGCTTGCCGGGGGGGCTGGCCCCCCTCTCGGGCGGGCTGGGGGCAGGAGTCCCTCCTCCACCTGGTTGGCGATCCAGTCGCTGTCGGCGATCACCTGCCCCTGGCGATCGAAGAGCCGCGCCCTCTGGACGCCGGGATTGGCAAGAAGCTGGAGGATCTCGCTGGCCCGGGCGGCGTCGAGGGCCGGGACGGGTTCGCCGACCGTCGCCGCCTGGTCGATCAGGCTGGCCATCAACTCGCCCTGGGTGGTGAGGCTGTCAATCCGGGCCTCCACCAGGCCGCGGCGCAGCTCGTTCAGCACCAGGGCGCCGACAATGAGGACGGCGAGGCCCAGCAGATTGAGGGTGAGGATCAGCCTTCCGAGACGGGACGCCGGTGGCCGGGCCCACCAGCGGCGGCCGGGCTCAGGCTTCGCGGTATCGGTAGCCGACGCCATAGAGGGTTTCGATCGCGTCGAAATCGGGGTCGACCTCCCGGAACTTGCGGCGCATCCGCTTGATGTGGCTGTCGATGGTCCTGTCGTCGACATAGACCTGTTCGTCGTAGGCCGCATCCATCAGGTTGTCGCGGCTCTTTACGAATCCAGGTCTCTGGGCGAGGGCTTGGAGCAGCAGGAATTCGGTCACAGTCAGCTTCACGGGCAGGCCGTTCCAGAGACAGTCGTGCCGCGCCGGATCGAGGGTCAGCTGGCCGCGCTTCAGCGCCCGAGGTGCCACCGCCTCCGGGTCGTCCTCGTCCCCCAGGCCGCCATTGGCCCGGCGAAGGACCGCCTTCACCCGCTCGATGAGCAAGCGCTGGCTGAAAGGCTTGTGCATGTAATCGTCGGCGCCGAGGTTGAACCCGAGAAGTTCGTCGATCTCGTCGTCCTTGGAGGTGAGTATGATCACCGGCAGGTCCGAGGCGCGACGCAGGCGCCGAAGCACCTCCATGCCGTCCATGCGCGGCATCTTGACGTCGAGTATGGCCAGGTCTGGCGGATCGTTCTCGAGGGCGGCCAGGCCCGAGGCCCCGTCGAAGTAGGCCTTGACCGCATGGCCCTGGCTCTCCAGCGCGAGGCTTACGGAGGTCACGATGTTCTCGTCGTCGTCCACGAGGGTGATACGGGCCATCTGCGGGGTCGGGTCCTTTTCGCCGGTCCTTTAATCCAAGATAACCCTATTCGCCCCGATCCGTGGCCTCAATGGGGCGGACGGATCAACCCAGGCCAAGGGCGCGGGCCAGGGTGTCCACCGCCCGGTCGACGTCCGAGTCTGCCATGGCGGGGAAGAGGGGAAGCGAAAGGGCGCTCCGGTACCAGGACGCGGCCCCGGGAAGGTCCGGGGGACCATATCGGGCCACGTAGTAGGGCTGTGCGCTGACGGGAATGTAGTGGACCTGGCTTCCCACGCCTTCCGCGCCCATGGCCTCGACCACTGTCCGACGGCTGCGGCCTGTCGCGGGGAAGTCGATCCGGACCGTCAGCAGGTGCAGGACAGGGCGGCTCCAGACCGGGCTGTCTGCGAGGCGGACGACGGGGGCCAGGGGTGCCAGGCGCTCGGCGTAGCGGCGTGCCAGCTCGCGTCGCCGGGCGGCGAACTGAGGCAGGCGCTTCAACTGGGACTGGCCAAGGGCGCAGAGGATGGCCGGTAGGCGGTAGTTGAACCCAGGCTCGCGCATTTCATAGAGCCAGGGATCGCCCCCCGCCGGCCGCTCCATGCCGTGACTGCGAAGCCGGCGCATCCGCGCGGCCAGGTCCGCATCCCGGGTGGTGATCATGCCGCCCTCGCCTGTGGCGATGGTCTTGACCGGGTGGAAGGAGAAGGTGGCGGCGGAGGACCTCAGGCCGGACCCGACGGGCTCGGGCCCCTGCCCGAAGTCCGCCGTCGAGCCCAGGGCGTGGGGCGCGTCCTCCACCAGGACGGCACCTGAGGCGGAGGCGACTGCCCCCAGGCCCGGAAGGTCTGCGACGTCGCCCCTCAGGTGGACCGGGATCACGGCCCTCAGGGGCCCGGGCCCAGCCCGGTCCAGGGCCGCGGCGAGGGTCTTTGGCGTCATCAGTCCGGTGGCAGGGTCAACGTCGGTGAAGATTACTTCCCCACCCACGAACCGCACGCAGTTGGCGGTGGACAGGAAGGTGGTTGCGGGCACAGCCACCCGGTCGCCGGGACCGATCCCGAGCCCCAGCATGGCCAGGTGAAGGGCCGCTGTGCCGTTGGAGCAGGCTACGGCGAAGGGCACCTCCACCGCGGCGGCGAAGGCCTGCTCAAAGGCCTCGACCCCGGGGCCCGTCGTCAGGAAGTCGGATCTCAGGGCTTCGGCCACAGCCGCGATGTCGGACTCGTCGATGTCCTGGCGGCCATAGGGCAGGAAAGCCCTGGAGGTCATCTCAGGCTCCGGCGGGTGCGGGCATGGCGCTGGCCCCCGGACCCGCCAGAAAGCGGAGGAGACCCTCGTGGGACAGCCATTCCTCATTGGTGTCGCTGGCGTAGGAAAAACCTTCCGCCACCTGGGGATGGGCGCCGGCGAAAGATTCCCGCGAGAACTCCACGAAGGCGGGCTCGATGGCGTATCGGTCGCCGAGGTCGACGACATGCCGGGCGTCATCCACGGAAATCATCATCTCGTGGAGCTTCTCTCCCGGCCGGATGCCGATGACCCGGATCGGCAGGCCAGGTGCCAGGGCTTCGGCCAGGTCGGTCATCTTCATGGAGGGGATCTTCGGCACGAAGATTTCCCCGCCCCGCATGATGGACAGGGAGGAGAGGACGAAGTCGACCCCCTGGCCCAGGGTGATCCAGAAGCGCGTCATGCGCGGGTCGGTAATCGGCAGATCCCGGGCGCCCTGCGCGATCAGGCGCTGGAACAGGGGCGCTACCGAGCCCCTTGAGCCGACGACGTTCCCATACCGGACCACGGCGAAGCGGGCGCCGATGTCGCCGGACAGGTTGTTGGCCGCCACGAAGGTCTTGTCCGAGGCCAGCTTGGTGGCCCCATACAGGTTGGCGGGGTTGCAGGCCTTGTCGGTGGAGAGGGCAATGACCTTCTTCACCCGGTTGGCCAGGGCCGCCCAGACGATGTTCTCCGCCCCCAGGACGTTGGTCTGGATGAATTCCGAAGGGTTGTACTCGGCGGCAGGCACCTGCTTGAGGGCGGCGGCGTGCACCACCACGTCCACCCCGCGGAGGGCCAGGGTCAGCCGTTGGCGGTCGCGGACGTCACCCAGGAAGAACCGCATGCGACTCATCTGCTCGGGAGAGAACCGCTCGGCCATGTCGACCTGCATTTCGTGCTGCTTCAGCTCGTCCCGGGAAAAGACGATCAGCTTGCGCGGCTCGGCCCGGCTGAGCACGGTATCGATGAAGCGGCGGCCGAAGGATCCGGTCCCGCCGGTCACGAGGACGGTCTTGCCCTCCAGTTCGCCGGCGTCTGTGGAGAAACGGTTCAACTCAGGTCTCCGAGCGGATTCTTGACGTTGAGCTAGACTGCCCCCCGTCCGGTAAAGATATCGCTAACCATAATCGGTAACAGTTCACGTCATGAACCGCCGCCGCCTCCTTAGCCTTCTGCCCCTTGTCGAAGTACGCCCTGCCGAGCGCCAGATGCCCGCCC
>JBMOEP010000024.1:0-12887 GCA_049314675.1 Phenylobacterium sp. | reverse complement strand
GATCCGGGTCTTGCCCATGCGCAGGGCCAGGAGGATCTGGCCCATGCTGTTGTTGATCTTGTGGGCGCCGGTGTGATTGAGGTCCTCGCGCTTGAGGTAGATCTTCGCGCCCCCGAACTTCTGGGTCAGGCGCTCGGCGAAGTACATGGGGCTCGGCCGGCCGACATAGTGCTTGAGATAGCCATCCAGCTCAGCGTGGAAGGCCGGATCGGCCATGGCGAGCCGGAAAGCAGCCTCCAGCTCATGCACCAGGGGCATGAGGGTTTCAGGCACGTAGCGGCCGCCATAATCGCCGAACCGGCCGGCGGCGTCGGGATAGGCGGAATAGTCGTTGGGCGTGGTGATCTGGTTCACGTGGGGCCTATTTTCTGGCTCGGCGGACAGCGTCGAGGAAGGCCGAGATCAATGACGCGTCCTTTAATCCGGGACCGCGCTCCACACCAGAGGAAACGTCCGCCATGGGGGCCCCGGAAGTCGCCAGGCCCTCGGCCACATTCCAGGGATCGAGACCCCCCGCGAGGAACCAGGGACGGGGCGGACGAAAGTCCTTGGTGATCGACCAGTCAAAGGCCTGGCCCAGCCCCCCGGTCATTCCGGCACCCTCCGGCGGGCGGGCGTCCAGCAGAAGGTGGTCGGCGAGATCGGACCAGGGCCCGGCGGACGCAAGGTCGGCGGTGGAACCCACCGGCAGGGCGCGGATCAGCCCCAATCCGGTACGGCGGGAGACCTCGGCTCCCCGGGCCGGCGATTCCTTGCCATGCAGTTGGATCAGGTCCGGGCGCAGGATCCGGGCGATCCTGTCCAGGACCTCGTCGCCAGCGTCGACGGTGATGGCGCAGATCCGTACGCCAGCCGCCCGGGCCGGCTCGGCGAGCCGAGCGGCCGCCTCGGGTTCGACGAATCGCGGGCTTGCCGGGAAGAAGTTGAAGCCGATGAAACCCGCGCCCGAGGCCACAGCGGCCTCGACGGTTTCCAGCGTGGACAGGCCGCAGATCTTGGCGGGAACGTGCATGGCCCGGATTAGGGCCATGCAGGCTCCAAGTTCAAGGCCTGAGGATCAGCGACCGGACTTCAGCAGGTCGCGGATCTCGCCAAGGAGGGTTTCCTCGGCCGACGGCGCCGGCGGCGGCGCAGCGGCCACCTGGGCCCGGCGCAGGGCGTTGACCCCCTTGACCATCACGAAGATCACCCAGGCGACAATCAGGAACTGGATCAGGGTGTTCAGGAAGGCACCGTACTGGATCGCCACCAACTCATTGGCCGTGGTGGCAGGATCGTCTGCCTTCAGGACCCAGCTGAGGCGGGAGAAGTCTACACCGCTGGTCAGGAGGCCGATGGGCGGCATGATCACCCCCTCGACGAGGGACGTGACGATCTTTCCGAAGGCCCCGCCGATGATGACACCGACCGCGAGGTCGATGACGTTGCCGCGGGCGATGAATTCGCGAAACTCACTGAAGATGGACATGGATTCTTCCCCTTGCTTGTCCTGGAGACGCCGGAGCGTCAGTCGTCGGCGTTGAGCCGGACCCTAAGTTCCTTGCCACTTTTGAAGAAGGGAACATGCTTGGCGCGGACGGAGACGGCCACACCTGTCCGGGGGTTCCGGCCGGAGCGGGCGCCGCGGGACCGGACCGAGAAGGCACCAAAGCCACGAAGCTCGACCCGACCGTCATCCTCAAGGGCCTGGATCATCCGGTCAAGGATGACGGAAACGACCCGCTCGATGTCCTTCTGGGTAAGGTGCGGGTTTTCCTCGGCCAGCTTGGCGATGAGTTCGGACTTGATCATGCCCCTGGCCACCCCCGGAATCCGGCCGTTCGCGCGCGCCGTCAGGCGACCACTTCAGCGCATTTCCCTTTGGCGTCAAGCCCTTGGACGGGACCCGCAGACAAAAGACTCCGCAGAAAAATGAAAACGGCGGACCGGTATTCCGGTCCGCCGCATCCAGGACACCCTGACGCCGAAGCGCCCGGCTGCCGCCTAGTCCTTTTGGGCCTTCTCGCGAAGGGCCGCGCCAAGGATGTCGCCCAGCGAGGCTCCGGAGTCCGAGGACCCGAACTTCTCGATGGCAGCCTTCTCCTCGACCATCTCCAGGGCCTTGATGGACAGGGAGATCCGCCGGGCGGCCTTGTCCACGAGGGTGACCTGGGCGTCGACGCGGTCACCGACGGCGAAGCGCTCGGGGCGCTGGTCAGCGCGGTCCCGCGAAAGGTCCGACTTGCGGATGAAGGCCGACATAGGCGCTTCATCATCGCCAAAGCGGACCTCGATGCCACCCGAGGTGACCTCGGTGACGGTGACCGTCACGTTCTGGCCCTTGCGGTAGACATCGCCGGTCATCGGATCGCCCGAGAGCTGCTTGATGCCCAGGGAGATACGTTCCTTCTCGACGTCGACGTCCAGGACCCGCGCCTTGACCATCTCGCCCTTGTGGTAGCGCGTGATGGCCTCCTCACCGGGCACGCTCCAGTCGAGGTCGGACAGGTGGACCATGCCGTCGATGTCGTTGTCCAGGCCAAGGAAGAGGCCGAACTCGGTGGCGTTCTTGACTTCGCCCTCGACGGTGGAGCCCACCGGATGGGTGGCCACGAAGGCCTCCCAGGGATTGTCCATGGCCTGCTTGAGGCCCAGCGACACGCGACGCTTGGAGGGATCCACGTCCAGGACGACCACGTCGACTTCCTGAGAGGTCGAGACGATCTTGCCGGGGTGGACGTTCTTCTTGGTCCAGGACATTTCCGAGACGTGCACCAGGCCCTCGACACCGGCCTCCAGCTCCACGAAGGCGCCGTAGTCGGTGATGTTGGTGATGCGGCCGGTGAAGCGGGCACCCACCGGGTACTTGGCCTCGACGCCGTCCCAGGGGTCGGACTGGAGCTGCTTCATGCCCAGGGAGATGCGCTGGGTATCGGGGTTGATCTTGACGATCTGGACCCGGACCGTGTCGCCCACGGCCAGTACCTGACTGGGGTGGTTGACGCGCTTCCAGCTCATGTCGGTGACGTGCAGCAGGCCGTCGATCCCGCCCAGGTCCACGAAGGCACCGTAGTCGGTGATGTTCTTGACCACGCCTTCGCGGATCTCGCCTTCCTGCAGCTGACCGACAAGTTCGGTGCGCTGTTCGGCGCGGGCTTCCTCGAGGATGGCCCGGCGGGAGACGACGATATTGCCGCGCGGCCGGTCCATCTTGAGGATGGCGAAGGGCTGTTCCTTGCCCATCAGCGGACCGACGTCGCGCACCGGGCGGATGTCGACCTGCGAGCCCGGCAAGAAGGCCGAGGCGCCGCCGAGGTCAACGGTGAAGCCGCCCTTCACGCGGCCAACGATGGCGCCCATGACAGGCTCGTTCCGGGCGTGCACGCCCTCAAGCCGGGTCCAGGCTTCCTCGCGGCGGGCCTTCTCGCGGCTGATAACCGCCTCGCCCATGGCGTTCTCGACCCGCTCGAGGAAGACCTCGACCGTGTCGCCGACGGCCAGCTGAGGCTTGTCTTCCTCGCCGACGCTGAACTCCTTGATAGAGATGCGTCCCTCGGTCTTGAGGCCCACATCAATGATCGCGAAGTCCTTCTCGATGCCCACGACTATGCCCTTGACCACTTGGCCTTCCATGAAGTCGCGTCCACCCAGGGACTCGGTCAGGAGGGCCGCGAAGTCGTCGCGGGATGGGTTCAGGCCAGCATCATCAGCCATTTTGTACTTTCATCAGTCAATGTGACCCGGAAGCTGTGCGCCCTTCAGGCGGACGGAGTCCCGGAGTCGGGTTGGAGTTGAAACCGAAAGCGCAAAGCTCGCGCCGGAATATGCCCGCGGCTTGGGAGGGAAAGACGCGATGGGATTTGCCGTCCGGATCATTCCCGGCCAGCGCGCGCCGCCTCGACAATGCGGCGGGCCGCATCGGTGGCGAGGTCTATAGTCATTTCGGAGGTATCCAGCAAGACGGCGTCGGCCGCCCGGGCCAGAGGCGCATCGGCCCGGCCGCCATCCCGGGCATCACGCCGGCGGATGTCGGCAAGGACCTCCTCGAAGGCAACCGCCTCGCCCTGGGCGGTAAGCTGGCGCCAACGACGCTCTGCGCGGACCTCCGGACGGGCCGTCACGAACAGCTTGGCCGGGGCCCAGGGGGCGATCACCGTGCCGATATCCCGGCCGTCGAGCACAGCGCCGCCTGGCCGACGCGCAAACCCGACCTGGGCGGCGTTGAGGGCGTCCCGGACGCCCGGGTGTACCGCCACCCGGCTGGCCAGTTCACCCGCCGCGCGGGTGCGGAAGGCGGAATCGTCCAGGGCCAGGAGATCGACCTGACCGGCGACGGCCGCAGCCGCCTGGGGATCATCGGGATCGACCCCGGCCCGGGAGGCAGCCACGCCGACGGCCCGGTAGAGGAGGCCGGTATCGAGGACCGGCAGGCCATAGGCCTGGCCCAGCCACGCTGCAACCGTGCCCTTGCCTGAGGCGGCCGGGCCGTCGACGGCGATCACCAGGCTGGCGGTCATGCCGGAGCGATGTCGGCGCCGAGCCCGCCCATCATGTCGACGAAGCCCGGGAAGCTGGTGGCAATCATTCCGGGCTCGTCCACCCGGACGACGGCGTCCGCGGCCAGGCCCAGCACCAGGTGCGACATGGCGATGCGGTGGTCGCCCCGGGTCGTGACCGCCGCTCCGCCGACGGGGGGACGGTTGGCGCCGGCTCCGGTAACGATCAGGCCCTCGGGCTCCTCCTCCACCGCCAGGCCACAGGCCGCCAGGCCCGCCGCCATCAGGGCGATACGATCGCTTTCCTTAACGCGCATCTCGCCAATGCCCCGCATGCGGGTGACGCCCTCGGCAAAGGCCGCGGCGACCGCCAATATGGGATATTCGTCGATCATGGACGGCGCGCGATCCGCCGGGACGTCGATCCCCCTGAGGGCAGAGTGCCGGGCGGTGATGTCGCCGACGGGCTCACCGCCCTCATCGCGTACCGCCGACACCGACAGGTCAGCGCCCATCTCCCGGAGGGTCGTCAACAGTCCCGTCCGGAGGGGGTTGAGCGGGACTCCCTCCACCGTCACCTCGGACCCGGGCGTGATCAGTGCCGCCACGAGAGGAAAAGCCGCCGAGGACGGGTCGCCCGGAACCCGGATCCGGGTCCCCGTGAGGCCCTGCCCGCCGGGTAGGGTGATCCGCCGCCCCTCCGGAAGATCCTCGACGATCACCTCGGCCCCGAACCCCCGGAGCATCCGTTCGGTGTGGTCCCGGGTCGGCTCCGGCTCGATGACCACTGCACCACCGACGGCGTGGAGGCCCGCCAGGAGGACGGCGGACTTCACCTGGGCTGAAGGCTCGGGCAGGACGTATTCGATCCGCTTCAGGCTCCCACCTCGCAGGGTCAGGGGCAGCCGTCCACCCGACCGGTGGAGGAACCGGGCACCCATCTCTGAGAGGGGTTTCATGACCCGGTTCATGGGCCGGCCCCGGAGCGAGGCGTCACCCGTGAAGGTTGCGGAAAGATCGAAGCCCGCAGCGGCGCCGAGGATCAGGCGAACGCCTGTTCCGGCATTGCCGCAGTCGATTACATCGTCGGGCTCAGAGAAACCGCCCCGGCCCAGAATCCGCCAGCGGCCACCCCCAAGGGCCTCCACCTCGGCGCCGAAGGCGCGCATGGCGGCGGCGGAACGAAGGACGTCCTCGCCCTCGAGGAGGCCCTCCACCTCCGTCAGTCCCTCCGCCAGGGCACCGAAGATCAGCGCCCGGTGGGAAATCGACTTGTCGCCCGGAGCACGGACCCGTCCGCGCAGGGGTCCGCTCCGCCGGGCGCTGAGGGCGGCGGTCTGGCCAGGGGAGGACATGGCGTGGGTTGGCTCCGGGGCGGGTGAAGCGGGACGGGTGCGCCTGAAGGGCTTTGCTTTTGACAGTGGCGCCGCCGCATGGCAAGGGACCCGGCTTCCATTCTCATCCTTACAAGAGGCCCGCCCCTTGGCCCTTCCCGAACTCGGCGCGAAGCAGATCTGCCCTAGCTGCCAGGCTAAATTCTATGATCTGACCCGCCGTCCGGCGCACTGCCCCAAGTGCAGCCACGAATTCGACCCCGACGAAGCGGTCCGTTCCCGCCGTGTCCGCGCCCGGGCGGCGCCGGCCGAGCGCGACATCGAGGACGACGCCGAGGACCAGGTCGCGGCGGCCGGCCCCGAGGCCGAGGAGGAAGAGGAGGACGAGGTCGTCACTCCGGCACTCGACGAGGCCGTGGACGACCCCGTTCTTGTGGTTGACGACGAGGATGGCGAGGTCATCGCCCCGCCCGAGGACGATCTGGTCGCCTTCCAGGAAGAAGACGAACTCGAAGAGGAGGAGGACGGCGTCCCCTTCCTCGAAGACGAAGAGGACGAATTCGACGACGCCGAACTCGACGGCCTTCCCGGCGAGGGCGGTGCGGACGACTGACGCAGGTCCCGCTTCCGGCCGCGGCGATTTTTCCCCTTAGCGGGCTTGATCGCCGCGATCCGCCGGACTAGGTTCCGCGCCTTCCCGAATGGGCCCCAACGGGCCCTGAGGGACCCGAGACCTCGGGGCTATAGCTCAGTTGGTAGAGCGCTTGAATGGCATTCAAGAGGTCAGCGGTTCGACTCCGCTTAGCTCCACCATGAAGGCCCGTCGGACACCCCGGCGGGCCTTCGCCATTCCGGGGTCAGGCTGGATGGGGGTCGCAACCTGAGCTCAGGCCGGGGGCTTCAGGTCGGCCAGGCCCAGTTTCGCCAGCCACATCAGGGCCCTGAGGCGCGGACGCCCACCACCGCCTGCGGCAGCCATGAGGTCGGAAACCGTTCGAGGGCCAGCCTGGGCCAGACGGTGCAGATCCCGGATCATCTCGGGCGGAAGTCGGACGGGATCGAGCACATAGGTGGTCATTCTCAGCCGGAGCAGGTCTTCCAGGGCGGCTTCCCGTCCGGGCGGGGCGCTGACGATCCAATCCGGGGCCAGGCGGCGGGTGGGGAAATGTCCGAAGAGCCGGGAGGGATCCGCCCTCAGGGGCCAGGGGATCTGGCCCCCCGTCGCGCTGGACCGAAGCCGGCCGAGTTCTCCGGCCAGGGCCTGGTAGCGATGCAGGATCACTGGCCAGTCAAACTCCGCAAGGGCCCGGGCCCGGCCCGACGCGCCCATCCGGGCGCGCTGGTCGGGGCTGTCGGCAAGCTCGCCGATCCGCCGGGACAGGACCTCCGGATCCGCCGCCGTGGCCATGCTGAACTGGCCGATGTAACGGTCATAGGTGTCCATCTGCAGGGCGTGTCGGAGGGCGAGGTCAATGGCGCCACCCTCAGGAGCCCCGGTCACCGGTATCCGGAAACCATCGAGACCCTCCCGCACCGTATCGCGGTAACCGTTCCAGTCCGAGACCAGCACCGGCAGGCCCGAGGCCATGGCCTCCACCGGGGTGATGCCGAAGGTCTCCTGGATGTTGTCGGAAATCGAAACGAAGACATCGGCCGCGCACCAGGCCCGCCGGTAGTCCCCGGCGTCACCGCCCTGGGCGTAGAGAAAGCGCACGGAGGGCGCCAGGGCCGACTGGGCGTCGCGGTAGGACTCCGCGATCGCTTCATTGTGAAATTGCCCGGCCTCTATGCAGACCAGCCGCCGCCCCGCCGCGGCCCGTTCCAGGGCCTGGTAGAGGGGAGCCGGGTTGGCCTTGGCGTGGAAGGACAGCCGTCCCGCGAAGAGGAAGGCGACCTCCCCTGGGGCGAGGCCAAGGTCCCGCCGGGCGGCCTCGATTTCTGGCGCCGGTCGCGTCAGTGACGCCACATCGACCCCGAGGGGAATGACCGGAAGCTCGATCTCTGAGAAGCGGGTCGCGCCATAGTGCTCCGCCAGCCAGGCTCGGCGCTCGGCCATGAGGCTGCGCACCAGGGTGACGGCGGCCGTCGATGTGCAGATCAGGGCATCCCAGGGCTGGAAGGGCGCTCCCGCCAGGTCACCAATACTGTCCATGGCGCCCAGCGAGGACAGGGTGTGGGTCACCCCGAAAAGACTGTAGGCCCCCGGCCCCTCCCGGTTGCGGTCGTGCGCCATGGCCAGCGGGATCGGGCCCGGATGGTAGACGGAGCCTGGAAAGCCGGGAGGCGGGGCTGTCGAGCCTTGTTCGCGCCAGACAAGACGGCCGGCGAATCCCTCCTGCTGCAGCTGGTCCATCATCGCCCGAGACGCTCCGCGGCCGAATCCGAAGACCTCCCCTTCCGGCCAGCGCCGGGCGATGGCGCGGAACAGGGACTTGCCGACCGCCTGGCGGCCCATCAGCTTGGCGTCAGTGGAATAGCCGTCCCCCAAATAGTGGAGGGCGAAGTTCATGGGGTCGATCATGCCGAATTGGTGCGACGGCAGGCGCTTCGGCGCAAGTCCGACAGAAGTCGGACCGGCGGATATTGAAAGCAGGGGACCCACGCGCCACATGAAGAGGGTGGCGGGTCGGGCCGGAACCGGACGGGACGCCGCAGGGTCGCTTTGACTGAGGACTCCCATGACCAGGACCGTTCTGTTCGATAGCCCCTTCCTTCTCGGCTTCGAACACACCCGAAACCAGATCGAGAGGGCGGCGAAGGCCGCCTCCGAAGGCTATCCGCCTTACAATGTCGAGGATCTTGGCGGCGGCGCCCTCAGGATCACCCTCGCCGTGGCCGGGTTCACGCCCGAGAGCCTGCAGATCACCCTGGAGGACCGCCAGCTGACCATAGCCGGCCGCCGGGAGGACGCCCCCAAGGGCGATGCCTACCTGCACCGGGGAATCGCCGCCCGGAGCTTCATACGGAGCTTCGTCCTGGCGGACGGCGTCGAGGTGGACCGCGCGCTGCTGGAGCACGGCCTCCTGCATGTGGACCTCAGTCGTCCCGCGCCTGAGCCCCAGGTTCGCCGCATCCCCATCCAGTCGGCAGGCTGAAACGACCTGAAGGAGCCTATTCCATGACCCCCAATTCCAAGATTCACGCCCTCCCCGGCCTGACTCCGGAAGCCTTCGCAGCCCTGGGCGCGCCCGACATGGTCTATGTCCGTCCGGTCCGGGCCGCCGAGATCCTCGCCAGCACCGCTTCAGGCCGGATCGAGGGTATCGAGCTCGATCCGGACCAGGTGCTCTATGCGGTACACGGGGCGGACGGCAAAAGGCTGGCCATCCTCGGCGACAGGGACTCCGCCGTTGCGGCTGCAGTCGCACACGAACTGGCGCCGGTCTCTGTTCACTGACGCCGACTGACGCCTGGGAATCAGGCGGCAGTCGCCTCTCCTTGAGCCAGGAGAAATCGGATCGCGTCGGCGTCGGCCGCCTGCCTGAGCTGGCCGCGCAGGTCTTCCTGGCGCACCAGCCGGGAAATCCGGGCAAGGGCGCGCAAGTGCTCGACCCCGGAGTCCTCCGGTGACAGGAGGGCAAAGAAGAGATCCACCGGCTGGCCGTCAATGGCGCCGAAGGCGATGGGCTGCTCAAGCCTGACCACCACCAAGCGGCTGTGCTCGAGTCCGGAGACCCGGGCATGGGGGGTGGCGACCCCACGGCCAAGCCCGGTCGATCCTGACTGCTCCCGCTCAAGGAGGGCAGACAGCACGCCCACCGGATCGAGGCCGAAGTTCTGGGCGGCCTTGTCGGCAATCAGGTTCATCACCTGGCGGGGCGTCCGGGCACCGAAGCCAACGGCGACGCCGCTGGGCCCGATCAGGTCGGCAATGGAGAGGCGGTCCGGCACGGGTCATGCTCACTGACGGAAGGCGCTTCCGCCCGGCGCCTGAGGCCGGCGGCACGCTCAGACTGGAACCTCGCCCGCAGCACCCTCTCGGGCCACCAACGTGCGCTCGGGATCAATCCAGCCGATGTTTCCATCCAGCCGGCGGTACACAACGGACAAACCGCCATGCGCGGCGTTTCTGAACACGATTGTCTGTTGGTCCGTCAAGTCCAGTTCCAAAACCGCCTGGGAAACCGTCAGGGTGCGCAACGGCTTTTCGGTCTCTGCGATCACCAGGGCAGCGGGCGGCTCAGAGACCGAAAACGGATCGATTCCGTCCTCCCAGGCCTCGTCATCGGCCTCATCAGGCGACTTCAGGACAAAATAGGACGCCATCTCCGCCTGGCGCGCCGCAGATGAGGGGGCGTGGCTCTTGAGCCTTCGCTTGTAGCGTCGGACCCGGGTCTCGATCTTGTGAAGGGCGGCGCTGAACGCCGCATGGGCATCCGTCGCAAGGGCATGGCTCGCAAGGGGATGACCCGAGGCGAGCTGGACGGAGCAGTCCACGCGAAAGGCGTGGCCCTCGCGGCTGACCACCACGTCCGCGGAACCGCCGCGGTCGAAGATCTTGCCGATCGAGGCGTTGATTTCATCGACAACCCGCTCGCGCAGGGCCGATCCGACGTCGACATGCTTGCCGGTGACCTGGACTTTCATGGGGTCAGGGGGCGCTCTCACCGCCCGGGAGTCAATCTCCGGATCAGCCCGCAGTGGCCAGCCTGCGTCGGCGGTCAGTAGAGGAGGGAATTCTCATGGATTCTCGGTACTTGGCCACGGTCCGGCGGGCGATGTCCACCCCCGAACCCTTGAGGATTTCGACGATCCGGTCGTCGGAGTGGACGCTGTCTCCGGGGCGCTCCGCGTCGATCAGCTGGCGGATCCGGTGCCGGACGCTTTCCGCCGAGTGCGCCTCTCCATCGCCCGTCGATGCGATGGAGGCGGTGAAGAAGAACTTGAGCTCGAAGACGCCCCTGGGGGTGGAGACGAACTTGTTCGACGTGACCCGGCTCACCGTCGACTCATGCATGCCGATGGCCTCTGCCACTGTCCGCAGGTTCAGGGGCCGAAGGTGGGAAACGCCAAAGGCGAGGAAACCATCCTGCTGGCGAACAATCTCGGAGGCGACTTTCAGTATGGTCCGCGCCCTCTGGTCCAGGCACTTCAGGAGCCAGTTCGCCTGGGAAAAGCAGTCTGAGACAAAGACCTTCTCGGCGTCGGTCCGGGCGCCGGCAGACACCCGGGCGAAATAGCGGCGGTCGACGAGCAGCCGGGGCAGGGTATCGCTGTTCAGCTCCACGTTCCACAGGCCGCCAGGCCCCTCCCGGATGATGACGTCCGGGGTGACGGGCGCCGTCGGCTCACCGCCGAACGCGGCCCCGGGCCTGGGCGTCAATCCCCTGATCTCCGTGATCATTTCGCGAAGGTCCTCGTCATCGACGCCGCAGACACGCCGCAGAGCCGCCATGTCGCGCCGGGCAAGAAGGTCCAGGTTGTCCACGAGCGCCGCCATGGCCGGGTCAAGCCGGTCCCGCTCGATCAGCTGGAGCCGGAGGCATTCGGCGACATCCCGGGCGAAGATTCCCGTGGGCTCGAAGCCCTGCAGGACGCCCAGGACCGACTCGAGGAAGGGCGCGTCACACCCCAGGCGCTCGGCGGTCTCGACGAGATCGCACCTCAGGTACCCGCCCTCATCCACCGAATCGATCAGGACCCCGGCTGCCGCAAGGCGGGCGCCGTCGAGGCCGCTGACGGAGAGCTGGGCGAACAGGTAGTCGCGGAGGGTCGCGGCCCCAGACAGTCGCTGGGCGAGATCGCCGTCGGACTCGAAGCCGCCGCCGCTGGTGCGGCTCCAGTCAACGGCCCCGCCGGCATCCTCGCCCGCAGCCATGTCGCCGGTCGCCACTTCCCCGGGGGAGGCCTCGGCCTCATGGCTGAGGTCGAGCCTGGCTTCAGCCCCCGAGTCCGGAATCCGATCGGCGGCGAAGGTCGCTTCTGCACCTGGATCGGGTGCCACGGCCTCAACATCGGAATCGCGGTCCTCGCGCGCCAGGAGGGGGTTCCGCTCAAGCTCGGCCTCGACAAAGGCATCGAGCTCAAGGCCGGACAGCTGCAGAAGCTTGATAGCCTGTTGCAGCTGGGGCGTGATGACCAGCCCCTGTCCCTGACGAACCTCTAAACGCGCGCCGAGCGCCAACTCCGCCTCCTTGGCCTGCTTCTTGCTTGCAGGTTAGGGAGGGAAGGCAACCGTTTGGTTAACGCGATCTCATTTTCCGGAAGATTCCCGCGGGGGAAGGGACACGATGAAGGCGCGGACATCCGCCGAGGAGCGATCCGGGATCTGCTCCATCGGGACGTGGCCGGCCTCCGGATAGACAATGAGCTGGGCGCCCGGGATGAGCCTGTTGAGCTCCTCGCCCACGCCGACCGGCACCACGGTGTCCTTCGCGCCGTGCATCACCAGGGTGGGAACGGAAACCCCCTTGACCGCGTCGGCTGAGGCTGGGGGCGGGCCGCGGCGGCCCGCCAGGATCATCTCCCGCCGGCCCGGCGCCAGGGCGAGATCGACATAGCGGTCCACGAGGGCGGGCGTGACGAGGCTCTCATCGACATAGGCCTTCCTGAGGCCCGGTTCGGCCAGGGGACGGGGGTCGAGGCTGCGCAGGGCGGCTCGCCCGACGGGATTGGCCATGACCCGGAAGATGGCCGGCGGCCCTTCCCCGGAGGGCGAACCGGCCTCCGTGCGGGGACGCGGTCCGACAGAGGCCACCAGGACGAGCCCCCGGAGACGGTCCGGATGCGCCAGGGCGTAGTTCCAGGACGCGCCGCCGCCCATGGAGTTCCCTGCGAGGACGAAGGGCGGGAGGCCAAGCTGGCGGGTCAGCTGGTCGATGACCTCGACCTGGCCCTGGGTCGACATCTCGTAGCCCGGAGGCGTGACGGTCAGCCCGTGCGCGGGCAGGTCCAGGGTCACCACCCGGTAGGTGTCGCCCAGCCTGGCCACCCAGGGCTCCCAGGTGTCGAGGTTGGCGGCGAAGCCGTGGACCAGCACCACGGGCGGCCCGTCCGGCCGGCCCTGGTCGCGGTAGTGGACGCTGACGCCGTTCTGCAGGGTCACGAACCGCGAGGCGGGGTTGGCGTACTTGGCCTT
>JBMOEP010000023.1:0-12913 GCA_049314675.1 Phenylobacterium sp. | reverse complement strand
CCAAGGCCTTTATCGCGGATCGCGAGAAGCTGTCGGGGCGGCCCTTTGACGTGGAGGCCATGGCCCAGGCGGCGGGGCCCATGCGGGTCCAGTGGCGGGGTCATGCCGCCTGGATTGACGATGCCCTGGGCGAGGCACCCTTCCTGGCGGGCGAGCGCCCCGGCCTGGCGGACGCTGCGGCCTGGATGAACATCTGGTGGCTGAGGGGCGCCCTGCCCGATACCTACGCCCGCCTGACCGCCGGCCTTGACCAACTGGAAGCTTGGCGCGCCCGCATGGCGGCGATCGGCCATGGCGTGCGCAAGGACAACACCGGGGCGGAGGCCCTGGCCATCGCCCGCAGTGTCCGGCCTGCAGACCCGCCGCCGCATGACCCCAATGACGCCCTTGGCCTGTCACCCGGCGATCCGGTGGTGGTCATGGCCGACGACTATGGCCGGGACCCCATTTCCGGGACCCTGGTGGCGGCTCGCCACAACCAGCTCATCCTGGCGCAGGAGAGCCCTGACCTCGGCCGCCTGCACCTGCATTTCCCCCGGGTCGGCTACATCGCCATGCCCGGCAAGACCTGAAGGAGACTTCCATGGACGACCGCATCCAGGTGACCCTCGACAACGGCGTCGCTGACGTCCGTCTGGTCCGTACCGACAAGATGAACGCCCTCGACGACCGCATGTTCCAGGCCCTCATCGACACGGGCGAGCGCCTCAAGACCGAGAAGGGCGTGCGGGCCATCGTGCTCTCGGGCGATGGCCGGGCCTTCTGCGCCGGCCTCGACATGGGCAACTTTGCCAAGATGGCCTCCGGCGAGCGCCGTGGCGGGGCGGGCCTCGTTACCCCCAAGCGCACCGAGGGCGGGTCCAACCACGCCCAGCACGCCGTCATGGTCTGGCGCGAGCAGACCGTCCCGGTGATCGCCGCCATCCATGGCGTGGCCTTCGGCGGCGGATTCCAGCTGGCCCTGGGGGCTGACATCCGCTTCGTCACCCCGGACGTCCGCATGGCGGTGCTCGAGATCAAGTGGGGCCTGGTGCCCGACATGGCGGGCCTGGTGCTGATGAAGCGGCTGGTACGCGACGACGTTGCCCGGGAGCTCACCTACACGGGCCGGGTCTTCAATGGTGAGGAGGCCCAGCGCCTGGGTCTCGCCACCCGGGTCTGCGCCGATCCCCGCGCCGAGGCCCTGGCCCTGGCGGCCGACATTGCCTCGAAGAACCCCGAGGCCATCCGGGCCGGCAAGCGCCTCCTGGACTTCGCGCCGGACGCCGACCAACACGCCATCCTCCTCGCTGAGAGCCAGGAGCAGGGGGCCCTGATCGGCTCGCCCAACCAGGTCGAGGCGGTGAAGGCGGCCATGGAGAACCGGTCGGGCGTCTACGCCGACTGAAGCGCCGCCCACTCTGCGCGGACATCGGGGTCGGTCTCGGCGTCCGCATAGCCGCGGGCGAGGTCGAGGACCTCCGGGCGTGGCAGAAGTCGCCCCAGCGCCCAGACCGCGGCGCCCCGCACCAGGGGCGAGGCGTCCTCCAGCCGTGCCCTTGTAGCCGGGACCAGGGCCGGATCACCGGAATTGCCGATGGCGTAGAGGACATTGCGAAGGAACCGGTCCCGGCCTGTGCGTTTGACCGGCGAGCGCGCGAACCGGGTCCGGAAGGCGGCGTCGTCCAAGGCCGCCAGCTCGGCCAGGGGCGGAGCCGCCAGGTCGTCCCGGGCCGCCAGCCTCTGCTCGCGTCCGGCCTGGGCGAACTTGTTCCAGGGGCAGACCGCCAGGCAGTCGTCACAGCCATAGATCCGGTTGCCCAGGCCTGGCCGCAGTTCCGGATCCACCGGCCCCCTGTGCTCTATGGTCAGGTAGGAGACGCAGCGCCGGGCATCGAGCTGGTAGGGGGCAGGGAAGGCCGCTGTCGGACAGGCATCGAGGCAGGCCCGGCACTGGCCGCAATGGTCGGTTTCGGGCGCGTCGGGCGTCAGGACGGCCTCGGTGAGGATCACACCGAGGAAGAGCCAGGAGCCGAAGTCGCGGCTGACCAGGTTGGTGTGCTTCCCCTGCCAGCCCAGGCCCGCCTGCTGGGCCAGGGGCTTCTCCATCAGGGGGGCGGTATCGACGAAGACCTTCAGCCCGGCGCCAGTCCGTGAGGCCATCCAGCCCCCCAACTGCTTGAGCCGGCCCTTGATGACGTCGTGATAGTCTTCCCCCTGGGCGTAGACCGAGATGAGCCCCCGGTCGCGCAGGGCCAGGCCCTCCAGGGGATTGGTCTCGGGACCGTAGTTCAGGCCCAGGACGACCGCGCTGCGGGCGTCCGGCCAGAGGGAACGGGGGTGGGCGCGCCGGTCCGCCGTGGCGGCCATCCAGTCCATGTCACCCTGGCGTCCCGCCTCCAGGAAGGCTTGCAGCCGGGCGGTGGCCGGCCAGGGCGCATCGAGCCCGGTGAACCGGCAGACCTCAAAGCCCAGCCCGGCCGCCCGGCGGCGGATCTCTTCCCGGGGGTCAGAAGTCGAGGTCGTCATAGTGCGCCGCTGGGGCCAGTCCGGGCCAGCGGTCGGCAAGGATGGGACGAAAGGCCGGGCGGGACTTGAGCTTCATGTACCAGGTCTTGACCGCCGGATATCCTTCCCAGGGGACATCCCCCAGGTAGTCGATCACCGACAGGTAGGCGGCGGCGGCGAAGTCGGCCAGGGACAGGCGCCGGCCCGCCAGCCAGTCCCGGGCGGACAGCAGGGCCTCCAGATAGGCCATGTGGTGGCGAAGGGCGTCCCGACCCTGGCGGAGGGCCGCCAGGTCCGGCGCCCCCAGGCCCAGAAGCCGCTTCTCCATCTTCTCGTGAAGCAGGTAGCCGGCCACCTCCAGGTCGAACTTGCGGTCGAACCAGAGGACCAGGCGTCGGGCCTCGGCGCGCTCCTCCGGCGCCCGCCCCAGGAGGGGGGGCTCGGGGCAGGTTTCCTCGAGGTGGTCGAGGATGGTCCGGGACTCGCAGAGCACCAGCCCGTCCTCCACCATGACCGGCGTCACCCCCGAGGGGTTGAGGTCCAGGAAGGCGTCGGGCTGCTCCCAGTAACGGACCGTCTGCTCGGTGAAGGCGAGGCGCTTCTCGCCCAGGACGAGGCGCACCTGGCGGGAGGCGGGGTCCAGCGGGAAGTGATGCAGTATGCGTTCGGTCATGCCTGGCCCGCGGGGCGTCGTAAGTCAGTCCCCATCAAGCGGATCAGACCTTAAGGGGCCGTTTACTCTGCAGCCGTGACTTCCGCGAAAGCCCCGCCATGGGGTTCGGCGATGCCCCTCGGATCCGGATGGATCAGGATGTCGGCCATGGGGAAGGCCGCCAGGAGCCGCCGCTCGGCCTCGACGATCACCTGATGGGCGTCCGCCAGGGTCAGCAGGGGTTCCAGGTCCACATGCATCTGCATGTGCACGTAGGGCCCAGAGGCCCGAGTGCGCAGCTGGTGGACGTCGCTCAGGCGTGGGTCCTGGGTGACCAGCTCGACAATCCGGGCGCGTTCCGTCGCCGGTAGCTCCTGGTCCATCAACTGCACTGCGGCCTCGCGGAAGACGCTGATGGCGCCCCACAACAGCAGGCCGGCAATCAGCAGGGCGGCTGCGCCGTCGAGGCCCTGGATGCCCAGCCAGGCCGAAGCCGCGATCCCGGCCAGGGCCGCCAGGTTCGAGACCAGGTCCGAGGCGTAATGCGCCCTGTCGCCGCTGACCGCCACCGAACGCGTACGCTTCAGGACCCAGGTCTGGGCGCTGATCAGGCCGAAGGTCATGACGATCGAGAAGATCATCACCGCCAGGGCCCAGCCCTCCGCCGCAATGGGCTCGGGGTTCAGCAGGCTGCGGATGGCCTCCTGTCCGATCAGGGCCGCCGAGGCGAAGACCAGGCCGGCCTGCAGGAGGCTGGCAAAGGCCTCAGCCTTGCCATGGCCGAAGCGGTGGTCGTCGTCCGGCGGCACCGCTGCATAGCGGACGGCGAAGAAGGTGATGGTCGAAGCGACGAGGTCGAGGGCCGAATCCGCCAGGGAGGCGAGCAGTGCTACTGACCCTGACGCCATCCAGGCAATGGCCTTGACCGTGACCAGCAGGGCGGCGACGCCCACCGACAACAGGGTGATGCCCCGGGTCAGGCTGGCGGGCGGAAGGTCAGGGGCTCGCATTTCGGACGACATGACGCCCCTTCTATCCTTTGGGCCTTCTTCAGCCAATCCACCCCGGGGATCAGGCCACCCCGGGGCTCAGGCGGATGGCCTCATCCAGAGCCCGACACCGCGTAGGCCCTCAGGACGTCGAGGGGAACGACGGCGAGGGTCTCTTCGTGGGTGGCTTCCAGGACCACGCCCGGGGCCGCCCCGGCGTCGAGGGCCTCCTTCCAGCGGGGCGCGCACAGGCACCAGCGGTCGCCCGGCTTCAGGCCCGCGAAGCGGTAGGCGGGGACCGGCGTCGTCAGGTCATTGCCCATGGCGTTCGAGAAGGCGAGGAACTCGGCGGTCATGACGGCGCAGACCGTGTGCAGGCCGACGTCTTCCGCGCCGGTCTCGCAGCAGCCATTGCGATAGAAGCCGGTCACCGGGTCCAGGCCGCAGGGGTCGAGGGGCCCGCCCAGCACGTTAAGGGCGTCGGGGTCGTAGCGGGTGATCATGCGCTCATCATAGTCTAGAACGACCCCGTCCGGCGACCCTTCTCGCCGCATCACGGAGACCCGCGATGAGCCCCGCACGCCCCCGCCGCAGCGCCCTCTACATGCCGGCCGGAAATCCTCGCGCCATCGAGAAGGCGCAGAGCCTGGCCTGTGACGTGGTCATCCTCGACCTGGAGGACTCGGTCGCCCCTGAGGCCAAGCCGGCGGCCCGCGACCTTGCCGTCGCCGCCACGGCCGAGGGCGGCTTCGGCCGCCGCGAGCTGGTGGTCCGGGTCAACGGCCTCGACACCCCCTGGGGCGAGGCCGACCTCGCCGCCGTCTCCGCCGGTGCCGTGCGGCCCCATGCGGTCCTCGCCCCAAAGGTCTCGACGCCGGCGGATGTCGCCGCCTACACCGCCCGCCTGCCGCAGGGCGTCGACCTCTGGATCATGGTCGAGACCTGCGCCAGCCTGTTTGCCCTTGATCGCCTCGCCGCCACGGGCGGGCCCCTGTCGGCCCTCGTCGTCGGGTCGAACGACCTGGTGAAGGAGATGCGCTGCCGGGTCGACGCCGAACGCCGTCCCCTGCAGGCGGCTTTGTCCCTGACGGTCGCCGCCGGCCGCGCCTTTGGGCTGACCGTCCTCGACGGGGTCTGGAATGACATCGCGGACCTCGCCGGCCTTGAGGTCCAGTGCCGGCAGGGCGTCGAGTTTGGCTTCGACGGCAAGACCCTGATCCATCCCGACCAGATTGCTGCCGCCAACCAGGCCTTCTCCCCGGACCCGGAGGAGCTGGCCTGGGCGCAGATTGTCGCGGCTGCCTTCAAAACGGCGGAAAGTGCCGGCAAGGGGGTCCTGCGGGTCGAGGGCCGGATGGTCGAGCGCCTGCACCTGGAGCAGGCCCTTCGTCTGCTGGAGATCGCCGGAGCCCTTGAAGAGGCATGACCCCGCCCCGCAACCGTGCCGCCGTCCTCGCTTTTGCCCTCCTGTTCGTGCCCGCCCTCGCCGGTGCCCAGCCGGTCGATCCCATCGGCGAACTCCTGAAGTCCGCACCGGCTGCGCCTTCCCCGCCTTCGGACGAGGACGATGAGGCCAGGGGCGTTGACCTCGACCTGCCGGACGCCGCTCCGAACACGCCTTCCCGTCCCGGCCCGGTCTCCGTTCCCGGGCAGCGCGTCCTGGTCGACGACCACAATCGCACGCCCGAGCTGCCGCTGACCTCCGCCGAACGTGGCTATGAGTCGCGGATCCGTGCGGGCTTCACCGCTGCGGAGACCCGCCAGGGCGCCCTTGAGGGTCGCTGGCTGGTACGCAGCCAGGCTGGTGACCTCTACGCCTTCCAGCTGATCGATTCCGGATCGGGAACCCTGGACGGGGCCTGGAGCGACCCGCGCCGCCCGGGCGCCCTGACCGGGTCTGGCTACATTCGGTCCGCCAGCCACAGCCCCGACCGTCTGACCCTCAGCTTCGAGGCCCCACCCCACCGGGGTGCGGTGCGGCTCCAGCTGCGTGCGGAACCTGCCGGCCAATGGTCGGGCGTCCTGTCCGAGGATGGGGTCGAGGTGTCCGTGCGTATGCAGCGCGACTGAACCGGGCTCAGCGCGGACCCCGCCCGGGAAAGGGCGGATAGGGCTGGGCCCCGGGCACCAGGGCGGGGCGGGCAGCGGCCATGGCCCTCGCCAGGGTTTCGGCCTCCATGGCCTCCGCCTCGCCAAAGCCCCAGACCGGACCGGGCCAGGCCGGGTCGTCCTGTCGCCGGCCCACCACATGCACGTGCAGCTGGGGCGTGACATTGCCCAGGGCGCCGACGTTCAGCTTGTCCACCTTCAGGGCGAGGGCGACGCCCAGGGCCCGGACGGCGTGTCCCGCAGCCACGATCTCCTCGACCAGCAGGCGCCGTTCCGCGGCGGACAGGTCCTCGATCTCCCGGGCACCGGCGACCTGCGGGATCAGGATCAGCCAGGGCCAGCGGGCGTCGTCCTGCAGCCGGACGTGGCAGAGGGGCAGCTCGTCCAGGGCGTGGGAGCCAGCGAGGAAGGCGGGATCGATCTGAGGCATGGAGTCAGATTGGCCGGGCCGGGGGGTCTTCACAAGCGCTTGCAGCGTTGCAGGCCCCGGCGCTTCCCGCTAGGGACCGCTGCGACGCGGGTCAACCGCGAGGCGCACATCCAGGAGAAGAGCCATGGCTTCCAGGACACCCATCCGCGTTGCGGTCACCGGCGCGGCCGGCAACATCGGTTACGCCCTCCTGTTCCGCATCGCCTCCGGTGCCATGTTCGGCCCTGACCAGCCGGTCATCCTCCAGCTGCTGGAAGTGCCGGTGGAGGGACCCCAGAAGGCCCTAAAGGGCGTGGCCATGGAGCTCGAGGACTGCGCCTTCCCCCTGCTGGCCGGCCTGGTCCTGACCGGCGAGGCCGAGGTGGCCTTCAAGGACGCCAACTGGTGCCTGCTGGTGGGCTCCAAGCCCCGCGGTCCCGGCATGGAGCGCGCCGACCTCCTGAAGGACAACGGCAAGATCTTCATCGCCCAGGGCAAGGCCATCGACGCCGTCGCCGCCGATGACGCCCGGGTGGCGGTGGTGGGCAACCCCTGCAACACCAATGTCATGATCGCTGCCGCCCAGGCCCGCCGCCTGACGGCCGACCGATTCACCGCCATGGTGCGCCTGGACGAGAACCGCGCCCGGGCCCAGCTGGCCCAGAAGGCCGGCGTCGCCATCGACGCGGTCACCGACCTCTATATCTATGGCAACCACTCGCCGACCATGTTCGCCGACTTCACCCACGCCAAGATCGGCGGCAAGGATGCGGCCGGGGTGATCGGCGACGAGACCTGGCTGAAGACCGACTTCCTGCCCGCCGTCGGCAAGCGCGGCGCGGCCATCATCGAGGCCCGGGGCCTGTCTTCTGCCGCCTCGGCGGCCAACGCCCTCGTCGACCATGTCCGTGACCTTGTCACCCCCGGCAAGGTCCATTCCGTGGCGGTCAGCAGCGAGGGCCGCTATGGCTTCGCCCCCGGCGTCTGGGCTGGCATGCCGGTGCGCACCACAGCGACCGGCTACGAGGTCATCGACACCTTCGCCATGGATGACTTCGCGAAGTCCAAGATTGCCCTGACCAACGACGAGCTGGTCGGTGAGCGCGAGACCATCAAGGACCTCCTGGCCTGATCCTCAGATCCACCCGCGCCGCCGCAGTTCGGCGGCGTAGGTGCGGCTGACCGGCGCCTCGGCACCGTTCTTCAGGGTCAGGGTGGCGCGCCCGTCGCCCCGGCGGGCGTCGACGATGGCCGCCCGAGCGACCCACCAGGAGCGGTGTACCTGCATGCCTTCCTGGCCCGCCAGTTCGGCGATGGCGTCGGCCATGCGCAGCAGGATCAGGTCCTGGCCTGCGCTGGTGTGTACGCGCAGGTAATGGTCCTCGGCCTCAACGGCCCAGATTTCGGCACGG
The DNA here is from genome assembly GCA_049314675.1 of Phenylobacterium sp. Lineage (GTDB taxonomy): Bacteria > Pseudomonadota > Alphaproteobacteria > Caulobacterales > Caulobacteraceae > Phenylobacterium. The sequence continues at coordinate 4,855 of JBMOEP010000023.1, read as the reverse complement.
CGCATCCGCACGGGCAGCCGCTCCAGGAAGCGGGAGGGGCCAGCGTCCAGGTCGGGCCGGGTCCTGTGCTGGCGGGCCAGGTTCACCGCGACCGAGAGTAGCGACATGGCGACGGAAACCACCAGGGACGTGCCGATGAAGCCGGGCAGGGCCGAGAGGCCGATGTCCGCACCGGGGATCAGGCCCGCGGTGAGCCAGACGATCACGCCGATCGGAGCGAAGATCAGGAGACCGCCGAGGACAGCGCGGAGCCAGGGATTCAACCGGGGCGCAAGCCGGCCGGCCAGAAGGAATCCTCCCAGGCCGATCATGCCGGTCAGGATCGCCACCGGGACCATGTAGGCGAGCCGCAGGACCAGGGGATAGGCCGTCAGGCCGAAGGCACCCACGAAGGCGAGGAAGGCGCCGACGGCGGCGGCGACGCCAGCCGTCACGGCGACCGTCCGCCGCGGGCCCGCCGCCATCCACGCTTCGCGAACGGCGTCGGGCAGCCACCTGCGAACCGGCGACGTCATCTGGCGCATCCCCGATTGCCGCGAGGTCCGCCGCTCCCGAAGACCCGGGTCGAAGACAGGGTGCCGACCTGGGTCGCCCGGTTTCCGCCTGATGGAGATTCCCACATGACCTTCTTTTCGCAGCTTCCCCGCCCGTCCCGCAAGCTGGCGCTCGGGCTGGCCGTCCTTGCTGGCCCCATGGTCCTGGCCGGCGCCCTTCTGCCCGCCTACCTCGCCGATCCCGAAGGCGCCCGGGCCCTGTTCGCCGTCCGCCTGCACGGCCCCGACCTTGAGCTCCTGGGCCGGACCTCCCCGGTCATCCTTGTCCATCTCGCCTTCGGCGTGCTGGCCCTGGTGGTCGGCGCCATTCTCCTGGTGGGCCGCAAGGGGGCCCGGATGCACCGGGTCCTGGGCTGGGCCTGGGTCCTGGCGGTGGGGACCGTCGCCCTCACCTCCCTGTTCATCAAGACGCTGAACCCGGGGCACTTCTCGATCATCCACCTCCTCAGCGGCTACGTGATCATCGCCCTTCCCCTCGCCGTTGCCGCGGCCCGCCGCCATGACGTCCAGCGGCACCGCAGATACATGACCGGCATGTATCTGGGCGGCTTCGCCGTGAACCTCGTCTTCGTTCTGCTGCCAGGGCGTCTGGTCTGGAACCTGTTCCTCGGCTGATCCCCGCACCGCACCGGAACTGACTCTGCAGCAGGCCCCTTCGGCGGTTGCCTGATCTCCGGGGGGTGCCTATAAACCGGCCACTCGCCAATTGGGCGAGCCCGCAGAACAGCGTCTCTGGGCCCCATGAACATCCACGAACATCAAGCCAAGACCGTCCTGTCCGAGTTCGGCGTGGCGGTCCCGCGCGGGTTTCCCGCCTTTTCCGTCGAAGAGGCTGTAAAGGCCGCCGAACAGCTGGGCGGCCCGGTCTTCGTGGTGAAGTCCCAGATCCACGCCGGCGGGCGCGGCAAGGGCCGCTTCGAGGGCCTCGGGGCCGACGCCAAGGGCGGCGTCCGGGTGGTCAAGAGCGTCGATGAGGTGCGGACCAACGCCCAGGAAATGCTCGGCCGGGTCCTAGTGACGCACCAGACCGGCCCCAAGGGCAAGCAGGTCAACCGTCTCTACATCGAAGAAGGCGCGGCCATCGCCAAGGAGTTCTACCTCTCCCTCCTGGTCGACCGCGAAACCAGCTGGGTCTCGGTGGTCGCCTCGACGGAGGGCGGCATGGATATTGAAACCGTCGCCCACGACACGCCAGAAAAGATCATCACCTTCGGAATCGACCCAGCGACCGGCGTCTGGCCGTTCCACGGGCGCACCCTGTCCAAGGCCCTGGGCCTCAGCGGCGACCTCGCCAAGCAGGCGACAAAGCTTCTGGGTCAGCTCTACACGGCTTTCGTCGCCAAGGACATGGCGATGCTCGAGATCAACCCGCTGATCGTGACCGCCGATGACCAGCTGCGGGTCCTGGACGCCAAGGTGTCCTTCGACTCCAACGCCCTCTACCGGCATCCGGAGGTGGTGGTTCTGCGCGACGAGAGCGAAGAAGACCCCAAGGAAATCGAAGCTTCCAAGTTTGACCTCTCCTACATCGCCCTCGAGGGTGAAATTGGCTGCATGGTCAACGGTGCCGGCCTGGCCATGGCGACCATGGACATCATCAAGCTCTACGGTGCCGAGCCCGCCAATTTCCTGGACGTCGGCGGCGGCGCGGACGAGGCCAAGGTGACGGCCGCCTTCAAGATCATCATGGCCGATCCCAATGTGAAGGGCATTCTGGTCAACATCTTCGGCGGCATCGCCCGGTGCGATATCCTGGCCAATGGCGTGGTCAACGCCGTCAAGCAGGTTGGCCTGACTGTGCCCCTGGTGGTGCGCCTGGAAGGCACCAACGCCGAGCTGGGCAAGAAGATCATCAATGAGAGCGGCCTCAACGTCATTGCCGCCAACGACCTCAGCGATGGTGCCGAGAAGATTGTGAAAGCCGTGCGGGGGCTCGCCTAATGTCCATTCTGATCGGCAAGGAAACCCGGGTCATCTGCCAGGGCATTACCGGTGCCCAGGGCACCTTCCACTCCGAGCAGGCCATCGCCTACGGGACCAAGATGGTCGGCGGCGTGACCCCCGGAAAGGGTGGGACCACCCATGTGGGTCTGCCCGTGTTCAATACGGTGGATGAAGCCGTGCGGCAAACGGGCGCAGACGCCAGCGTGATCTATGTGCCGCCGCCCTTCGCCGCGGATTCGATCCTCGAGGCGATCGATGCCGGAATTCCCCTGATCATCTGCATCACCGAAGGCATTCCTGTCGCCGACATGATCAAGGTCAAGCGCGCCCTGTCGGGCTCGAAGTCCCGGCTGATCGGCCCCAACTGCCCGGGTGTCCTGACGCCGGAGGCCTGCAAGATCGGGATCATGCCCGGAAATATCTTCAGAAAAGGCTCGGTCGGGGTGGTTTCGCGCTCGGGCACCCTTACCTATGAGGCGGTCTTCCAGACCACCCAGGTGGGCCTTGGACAGACCACGGCAGTCGGAATCGGCGGGGACCCCGTGAAGGGCACGGAGTTCATCGACGTGCTCGACATGTTCCTGAAGGACCCTGAGACCGAGTCGATCATCATGATTGGCGAAATCGGCGGTTCGGCCGAAGAAGATGCTGCGGAATTCATAAAGAATTCAGCGATTCGGAAGCCTATGGTCGGGTTCATTGCAGGCCGCACGGCCCCGCCCGGACGAAGGATGGGCCACGCTGGCGCCATCATCTCGGGCGGCAAGGGCGGTGCGGAGGACAAGATTTCGGCGATGGAGTCGGCGGGAATCCGCGTGGCACCGTCTCCGGCGAAGCTGGGAGAAACCCTGCTTGAGGTGCTGAAGGGCACCTGAGAGGGCCACAATTAAACCTTGAGCGGTCCAGCTCGACTCTCCTCCAGAAGGCGTCGCGGGCCGCCGGCGACAGGCGGGCGACATGGCGGATGACGCTGGACGGATCAACGAGCTCCTGGCGGAGACCTCCTTCCTTTATGGTGGCAACGCCGCCTTCATCGAGGACCTCTACGCTCGGTGGCTGAAGGCGCCCGACTCGGTCGAGGTGTCCTGGCGCAGCTTCTTCGCCTCGGTCCATGACCGTGCCGGAGCCGGTCAGCCCCTTTCCCCCCCGGCCTGGACCGCCCGCACGGCACCGGCCGCCCGTCCGGACTGGCTTTCCGCCATCGACGGGCTCTGGCCTGCCGTCGAAGCCAAGCTGACCTCGAAGATCTCGGAGCGGACCCCCGCCGTGGCGTCGCAGGACGTCCGTGCGGCCACCCTCGATTCCCTGCGCGCCATCATGATGATCCGGGCCTACCGGGTGCGGGGGCATCTGCGGGCCAACCTTGACCCTCTTGGCATCGCCGTTCCCGAGGGCGACGCCACCGAGCTCGATCCCGCCTCCTACGGCTTCTCTGAGGCGGACTACGATCGTCCCATCTTCCTGGACTACGTCCTGGGCCTGGAGACCGGCACGCTCCGCGAGATCCTTGCCATCCTCAAGCGCACCTACTGCGCCGACATCGGCGTGCAGTACATGCACATCTCCGACCCGACGCAGAAGGCCTGGCTCCAGGAGCGGATCGAGGGGCGGGACAAGGAGATCGTCTTCACCCGTGAGGGCAAGATCGCCATCCTCAAGAAGCTGATCGAGGCCGAAGGCTTCGAGCGCTTCCTGCACAAGCGCTTCCCCGGCACCAAGCGCTTCGGCCTGGACGGCGGCGAGGCCATGGTCCCGGCTCTCGAGCAGATCATCAAGCGCGGCGGCGCCCTGGGCGTCCGCGACATCGTCATCGGCATGCCTCACCGCGGCCGGCTGAATGTCCTGGCCGCCGTGATGGGCAAGCCCTACCGGGTCATCTTCCACGAGTTCCAGGGCGGCTCGACCCTGCCTTCTGACGTGCAGGGGTCCGGCGACGTGAAGTACCACATGGGTGCCTCCTCCGACCGCGCCTTCGACGGCAACAACGTCCACCTGTCCCTGACCGCCAACCCGTCGCACCTGGAGATCGTGAATCCCGTCGTCCTCGGGAAGGCCCGCGCCAAGCAGGCCTATGTCCTGCGCGAGACCTCCGACGCTGGCCGCGGCCACGTCCTGCCCCTTCTGATGCACGGCGATGCCGCCTTCGCGGGCCAGGGCGTGGTGGCGGAGTGCTTCGCCATCTCCGGCACCCGGGGTTACAGGACCGGCGGCTGCATCCACTTCATCGTCAACAACCAGATCGGCTTTACCACGGCGCCCAAGTACAGCCGGTCCTCGCCCTATCCCTCGGATGTGGCGCTGATGGTCGAGGCCCCGATCTTCCACGTCAATGGGGACGACCCCGAGGCGACGGTCTA
>JBMOEP010000022.1:0-13259 GCA_049314675.1 Phenylobacterium sp. | reverse complement strand
CGCGAAATGGATGGACTTGGGGAACTGACCGAAAAAGTGCGCGGGCACTTTCAGGCTGGCGGTGTGGGCCTGGACCGCTCGATTCGCCTGGACCTGCGCGGAGAGGGTGTCATCCGGGTGGAGGGCACCGAGGTCAGCAATACGCCGGATCCGGCGGACCTCGTGATCAGCGTCAGCCGCAAGGACCTGGAGGCCCTGGGCCGCGGGGACCTGAACCCGATGTCCGCCGTCATCACGGGCCGGCTCAAGGTCTCGGACATGGGACTGGCCATGTCGCTCATGCCCCAGGTCAAGTCGCTGATCGAAGCCCGAACAGGAGAGGCCTGACATGGACCGTTCAGCTCCCCTGACCGCACTTCCGGATTCGCCCATCCCGCCCAATGGCGGGGCGGAGTGGTTCGAGGGCGAGGATGGCGCGCCCCTCCGGGCGGCGCTCTTCCATCCGCCCGGCCGGATCCGCGGGTCGGTGATCCTGTCCACGGGCCGCACCGAGTCCATCGAGAAGTATTTCGAGGTGGTCTGCGACCTCCAGACCCGAGGCTTCGTGGTCCTGGTGAACGAGTGGAGAGGGCAGGGGCTTTCGCATCGCGAACTGCCTGACCGCCTCAAGGGCCACGCGTCCGGCCTGGAGCCTTTCCTGTCCGACTATACCGCCCTGCTCAACGCCTTCGAGGACCGCCTGCCAAAGCCCTGGATCGCCATTGGCCATTCCATGGGCGGTTGCCTGACCCTGACCGCCCTGGCGCGCGGCCTCGCGCCCCGCTTCGTCGGCGCGGTGTTAAGTGCGCCCATGCTGGGCCTGCGCCTTCCCCTCTTCGCCCGCCTGATCGTCGCCTACCGGATGATGGCCGGACATGAGGAGGACTGGGCCCAGCCGCCGGGTGACCCGGTCAACGAGCCCTTCGAGGGCAATGTCCTGACCCATGACCCGGTGCGCTACAAGCGGGCAAAGGACCTGCTCCGCGCCAATCCTGACCTTGCCCTCTCGTCGCCGACCTGGGGGTGGCTGGACTTCGCCCTGCGCGCGACGCACTGGGTGTCCCGGGACCGGAACATCGGTCGTCTCATGTTGCCGGTCATCATCGTCTCCGCAGAGCAGGACCGACTGGTGAAGAACGCCGCCCTGGAGAGGGTCGCGGGCCTTCTGCCCTATGGCATCATCGCTCCGATCGCCGGTGCGGAGCATGAGATCCTCATGGAGACCGACCCGATCCGCCGCCAGTTCTGGGAAAATTTCGACGGCCTGGCAGGCCGTGTGGCACCGATCCGCTAGATCCTGTTCCGATGAGTAGGAACCGGTCATCGGATCGAAACAGGATCCAACGATCTGGGCCTGGAGCCTATTTTGCCCCTTCAGACATTCCGTCTGCAGGGAACAGGCCCTAGTCGGCGGCGGGCTCCAGGAAGGGCAGGGCCTCCTCCAGGCAGGACCGGTCGCCTGCAATGGCGATCTGGCCACCCTTGCGGCCGATGGGCTGGCCGTTCCAGTCGGTCACCACTCCGCCGGCCCCGGCCAGAAGCGGTACCGCCGCCTCGATGTCCCAGCATTTGCAGGCCCGGGACTCCACCACGAGGTCAATGCAGCCTGCGGCGACCATGGCGTAGGCGTAGGCGTCACATCCCAGTCGGGTCAGCCGCGCCGCCGCCCGGACCTTTTCCCATGCGGCCCTCTCATCCATCTCGAAGTAGGCCGCAGGATCGGTGGAGGCGATGGTCGCCTCGGAAAGACCGAAGCAGGATCGCACCCGGAGCGGTCGGCTCTCGCCACCCCTGACCAGGCGAGATCCGGTCGAAGACCCCACAAACACCTCCCCCAAATAGGGTTGGCCTATGCTCGATAGGACCGGCTCGCCAAGCCAACGCAGGCTGATCAGGGTGGTCCAGACGGGAAGCCCGGCGATGAAAGCCCGGGTACCGTCAATAGGGTCCAGAACCCAGACGAATTCCTGCTCGGGACGGTCCTCCCCGTATTCCTCTCCGATCACGCCATGCTCTGGAAAGACCTCGGCGAGCCGTCGGCGGATGGCAGCCTCGGCAGCCCGGTCCGCCATGGTGACGGGATCGAAGCCGGCCTCTCCACCCTTGTCCTCGAGGCCGTGGTCCGCCCGGAACAGGGGCAGGATAACGTCAGCGGAAACCCGGTTGAGATCGAGGATCAGTGGGTCGAGGACCTGGAGGTGTTCGGGCGGGAGCATGAGCCGATCTAGCGCTAACGCTCGAGGAATGTAAGGTGCCCGGGGCTGGCGCTGGGATCCGGCAGGCCCTCGAAGAAGCTGGACAGTGGCGTCTGCATCGCCCGGGCGATCTTCCAGAGCCGCGAGGCGGCAATGCGGTTGGCTCCGCTTTCGTACTTCTGGATCTGCTGGAAACGGACGCCGCAGGCCTCGGCCAGCTGGTGCTGGGTCATTCCAAGTTCCCGGCGCCTGCGCCGGATCGCCTGTCCCAGGTGAGCGTCGATCACAGCATCCGGCGACCGTGTTCCAATCGTCATGTCCAGGCCCTTGTCATGACGCCGTCCCCGGGGTGGGGCCCCCGAATCGCGTTCCAAAATGGGACTTCCATGCCAAGAGCCGCAAACGCTGGGCCAGAGTGCGGATTGCCGCCTGCATGGACGCTGGTCTAGTCTTGGGCGTGGCGGACTCATCGCGACCTTCCCTGCTCCAGGACCTGGCCTGGCGCCTCGAGGCCCTGGCCTTCGATGCGGTGACCCTTCTCGCGCGGAGCTTCCCGATCGACGCTGTCTCGGACTTCGGCGCGACCCTTGTCGGGTGGCTGGGGCCCCTGACCTCAACGAATCGGGTGGTGGAGACCAATATCCGGATCGCATTTCCCGATCTGGACGACGCCGGAGTCGACCGGCTGCTGAAGGCGCAGTGGCGCGCCCTCGGGCGCTGGGCGGCGGAATTCCCGATCCTCGACAAGATCATCGCCGATCCCGGGCGGGTGGAGGTGGTGAATGGCGAGCGGCTTGCCGCCATTGCCGGCGGGCCGGAGAGCGTCGTCTTCATTTCGGGACACTTTTCGTCGATGGAGATCATGCCAGCGGCGATCATCCAGGCGGGGATCACCTGCCAGATCACCTACCGGGCCACCAACAATCCCCATGTCGACGCCCGCATCCGGAAGAGCCGGTTCCGCTATGGCGTCCGCCTGTTCGCGCCCAAGGGCGGAGACGGCGCCCGGGAGCTGATCCGGGCCCTGGCGCGGGGGGAGTGCGTGGCCCTGATGAACGACCAGAAGTTCAACGGCGGGGTCCTGGCACCGCTCTTCGGCGTCGACTGCCATACGGCTCCGGGCCCCTCGAGCTTTGCCCTCCGCTTCGGGGTCCCCCTGACACCCATGTCGGTGCAGAGGGTGGAGAAGGCTCGCTTCCGGGTGATCGTCCACGAGGACATCCACCTTGAGGATACCGGCGATCGCAATATCGATATCGACGCTGGCGTCCGGCGGGTGAACGCCTTCATGGAGGACCGCATCCGGGACCGGCCGGAGGAGTGGTTCTGGGTCCACAAGCGCTGGCCGAACGACGTCTACCGTCGCCAGAAGGCCTGAAGGTTCAGGCGGGCACCCGGACCCCGATCAGCAGGGTCGGGTCCAGATGGCGGTCCCGCCACTTCATCCGCCAGCAGAGGTGAGGCCCGGTCGCCCGGCCCTCCATCCCGACCGCGCCGATGACCTCACCGCGCTCGACGCGCTGGCCCGCCCGGACGCCAAGCCGGGACTGGTGCAGGTAGGCCGTGACCAGGCCCTGGCCGTGGTCGATCATCGTCAGCCCGCCCTCGTAGTGAAGTCCAGTCTCGGCAAAGCAGATCCGCCCGGGCGCCGGAGCCACGATCGGCGTGCCCTTGGGCGCTGCAAGGTCGGCGCCGAAGTGCGGGGTCATGGGCTGACCGTTGAGGATGCGCTGGCCTCCAAAGCGGCCGGACACCCGATAGGTCTTCAGAGGTGGGGAGAATCCCCCGGCGAAATCGTCGGATTCGACCCGGCTGGCCCATCCCTTCGCCTTGCGTTCCGACTCGGCTGCGATTTTGGCGAGTAGGGCCTCGCCTTGCGGCTTCACCTGCTGGGGCGGCAGGCCGTTGATGCGCTGGATGTCAAAGCCGCCTGGCGCCACCGTAAGCCGCCTCTCGGCGGTCCGGCCATCCGTCAGGGTTGCCGTGACCTTCACCGTTGCGGGGCTGTCCCGGTCCAGGCCCACCAGGAAGACGCCTGCAGGGGAGGCGATGCCTGCCTCACGACCGTCGATCCGGATCCGGGCACCGGGAGCGGTCCGGCCGATGAGGGTTCCACCCTGGCGGAGGGCACCGGCCAGATGAATGTCCAGGCCTGCGGCGCGGGCTGCGGCCGGGGCGGCAAGACCGAAGGCGAGTGCGCCGCCCAGGACAGTGCGCCGGTCAGCGGAGACAGTCAGGGGTTGCGCTCCCGCCAGCGAGCCAGGGCTTCGCCCGGTCCGGCATAGGCCTCCTGGAACTCCGCGCTCCAGTAGCGCAGCGCTTCAAGGGGAATCCTCAGGCCCGTGACAGCGCAAAGCACGAAGCGTCCTGGACGAACAATCGTGAAGTCGCCATCGGCGTAATGGAGAATGGCGAGGTCCTGGCCGCCGGAGGTGTCGGGCGCGTTCATGCCCTCACTCTAGCTTTCCAGGGCGGAGGCGGGAAGGCGCCCGATCAGAAGAGATCGCCCTGCCGCGGCCGGGCGGCCGCAGGCTCGATCACCGCCCCCCGCTCGCTGTCTGCGAAGACCAGTTGGACGGGATCTCCCGGCTGCAGGCTCGCGCCCTCCCGGACCAGTCGCCCATCGGCGTGGTGGACCCGAGCGAAACCGCGGTTCAGGGGCGCGCTGGGATCTGCGGACTTCAGCCTCGCGCCCAGGCTCTCGAGCCGTTCAGTGGACCGGGCGAGGCCGCGGGACAGAGCCGGCCCCAGCCGAACAAAGAGGCCGTTGAGCCGCTCGGTCTGGAGCTCCCGGGGCCTGTGCAGGAGTCCGGGCCTGAGACGCCCGCCCACGCGGGCCAGGCGGGTTTCATGGACACCGACATTCCGGGTCAGGGCGGCGCCGAGCCGGTTCCGGGCCAGGCCCAGCCTCTGCTCGGCCAGCTCCACCTGGTCCGGGACACGGGCAAGACTGCGCCCCAGGACCTCGAGCCGGCCCCTCCGGTCCTCCACCAGCCGGCCGCCCATCCGGTGCATGCGGCCGGAAAGGTCCGCCAGTCCGGCCCTGAGTTCGGAGAGGACTGGCGTGGCGAACTCTGCGGCCGCCGTCGGGGTCGGCGCGCGTCGGTCCGACACGAAGTCGATGAGGGTGGTGTCGGTCTCGTGGCCGACGGCCGAGATCAGGGGAATTCGGCTGGCGGCGACCGCGCGCGCCAGGGCTTCGTCGTTGAAGGGCCAGAGGTCCTCAACCGAGCCCCCGCCCCGGGCGACGATGACCACGTCCGGGCGGGGAACGGCCCCGCCGGGCTCCAGGGCGTCGAAGCCCCTCACCGCTGCGGCGACCTGGGCGGCGGCGGCGTCGCCCTGGACCACCACCGGCCAGACCAGGACCTGGCAGGGCCACCGGTCCCGGATCCTGTGCAGAATGTCCCGGATGACCGCGCCGGTAGGGGATGTGATCACCCCCACCACCCGGGGGAAGGCCGGCAGAGGGGACTTGCGGGAGGCCTCGAAGAGCCCCTCCGCGGCCAGCCTGGCCTTGAGCCGTTCCAGCTGGGCGAGGAGGGCACCGACCCCCGCCGCCGTCATGCTCTCGATGACGATCTGGTACCGGGAGCCCTGCGGGTAGGTGGTGATCCGGCCGGTCACCACGACTTCCAGGCCCTGCTCGGGGCGAACACTGAGATTGCGGACGGATCCCTTCCACACGACCCCGTCGATCACCGCCCGCTCGTCCTTGAGCGAGAGATAGACATGACCATTCGAGTGGAAGGTCACCTTCGACAGTTCGCCCCTGAGGCGGACAAAGCCGTAGCGGTCCTCAAGGGTGCTCTTGAGGGCGAAGGCGAGTTCCGAGACGGAATAGGGCCGTGCGTTGTCCGAATCGTCGACGGTGGCTGCAGGTGTGAGATCGCTCATGTCCGGAAAGGGACGCGCCAGACGACGTCAAGGCAAGCCCCAAGGCCGGCTTTCGATCGCGACGCGCCCCCCATCCCCAACGGATGCCGGACCTAGATGTAGCGACGCAGGCTGCGGGCCAGTTCGTTGGGGCCCGAGCGCTTCTTCGTCTGGGCGGGCTGGTAGGCGACCCGGGCATGCTCGACGCAGTAGGGGCTGTCCGAGGCCCTGCGACCGCAGAAGGTGAATTCGTCGCTGGACGGGTCACCGATGGGCCACTTGCACATGTGTGCGCCCAGGGTGAGGACGGTCGCGACACCCGGTGCCTCGTCAATGTAACGGACCGGGGGCTGCGGGGCCGTCGCCGCAGTCGTCATGTCCGGCTGCGAGATCCGGCGCGGCGCGGCCGGGGCGGCGGCCGGACGCGCGGGGCGCGGGGCCTTGAACACCGGGCGCGCTGGCTTCGACGGGGCGGCGCGCCCCGAGAGCCCCAGCCGGTGCACCTTGCCGATCACGGCATTGCGGGTCACCCCGCCCAGCTGCTTTGCGATCTGGCTGGCGGACAAACCGTCCTGCCAGAGTTTCTTCAGCAGTTCGACACGTTCGTCGGTCCAACCCATGGTTCGCTCCACCATTCTGTCCGGGTCTCGCGCCAGGCGCCGCCGGGATCAATATCTTGTTCCGGAGCCTTCACCCAACCGCCTCCGTCCACAACATATCGTAACGCGGACTTCCAGGACCACAACCGGCGCCACAGCGTCCATCCACAGAAACAATATATAGTTTGACCCATGATCTGGCGGCTGGATCCCAGATCTGAAAGGCCATTCTGTGTTCGGGTCTGGTGAGGCAGCCCCTCCGGCGGTGCCTGTGCGCCACGGAGGGTTGACGCCCTGGCAGGCCTAGCCCCGGGCGACGTGGCGACCCAGCCCGTATTCCCGTGACGCCCCATCAGGGTCGGCCTTGACGCGAGGCGGCAGGGTGTCGGGTTCGATGAGGGGCAGTCGGGACACGGTCGCCTGGCTCCTGGCTGGGCAGGTCGAGGTTCCTCCCGACGGGGGAGGCGGCAAGGTCCGACTTGACCGCTTGCGTCCTTTGCCGGCCCGGCGCAAACCTGAGCCATGACTGATGCTGCGCTTCCTCCGTCCCCACCCACTCCACCGGAGCCGAGGTCCTACCCCGGCGTGAACTGGGCCGGATTCCGGACCCTGTACCGCCGGGAGATCATGCGCTTCTGGAAGGTAGGCATTCAGACCCTGGCCGCCCCGGTGGTAACCTCGCTGCTCTACATGATGGTCTTCGTCGTGGCGGCGAAGGGGGCAAGCCCGCCGATCCAGGGCTACGACTACAGCGCCTTTGTCGCGCCGGGCCTGATCATGATGTCGATCCTCAACAACGCTTTCGCCAATTCGTCCTCTTCCCTGCTGCAGGCGAAGATGAACGGCCTGATCGGCGATTTCCTGACCCCGCCCCTGAGCCCCATCGAGCACGTGGCCGCCTTCGGCCTGGGCGCCGCGACCCGGGGGGTGATGGTCGGCCTTGTCACGGCAGCCGTCGTCGCCCCCTTTGCCCACCTGCCGGTGAGCCACCCCTGGGCCATCCTCTATTTCGGCCTGGGTGCCGCCCTGATCCTCGGCCTGCTGGGCGTCATGGGCGGCCTGTGGAGCGAGAAGTTCGACAACATAGCCGTGGTGACCAACTTCATCATCATGCCCCTGACCTTCCTGTCCGGGACCTTCTACCTGGTCGAGCGCCTGCCGGAGCCCTTCCGGACGTTCAGCCACTTCAATCCCTTCTTCTACCTGATCGATGGGTTCCGTTACGGATTCCTGGGATCCGCCGAGGGCTCGGTCCTGGCGGGTGCAGTGATGACGGCCGGACTGGTCGTGGCCCTGGCCAGCGCCTGCCTGTGGATGTTTGACACCGGCTACAAGATCAAGAGCTGAGCCCCGCGAACGTTGACATTCCGGTCCTTCCGACGGAGAGGTTTCAACCTTCCAGTCCCCGTCGCCCTGCGGCGGGGACCTTACGTTTTGGAGGGTTCCCGATCGTGACCCAGAAGACGCAGCCCGAGGGCCTCAACGTTCCCGCCGACCACCTGATGGGCGTGTACAACCGCACCCCCCTGGCGTTCGAGCGAGGCGAGGGCGTGCGTCTCTACACGACCGATGGCGAAGTCTACCTGGACGCCCTGGCCGGGATCGCCGTCAACGCCCTGGGCCACTCCCACCCCAAGCTGATCGCGGCCTTGAAGGCCCAGGCGGACAAGCTCTGGCACGTCTCGAACATCTTCACGATTCCCGAGCAGGCGAAGCTGGCCTCGGCCCTGACCGACGCGACCTTCGCCGACGTGGTGTTCTTCACCAACTCGGGCACCGAGGCGGTGGAATGCGCCATCAAGACGGCGCGCAAGTTCCACTGGGCCCGGGGCCAGGAGGCGCGGATCGACATCATCGGCTTCGACGGATCGTTCCACGGGCGGACCCTGGCGGCGGTGAACGCCTCGGGCAATCCCAGCTATCTGGAGGGCTTTGGTCCCGGCATGCCTGGGTTCCTCCAGCTGGAGTTCGGCGACCACGAGGCCCTGAAGGCGGCCCTCGCCTCGCCGACGACCGCGGCGGTGATCCTGGAGCCCGTGCAGGGCGAGGGCGGCGCCCGGGCCGTTCCCGACTCCTGCCTTCGTGAACTGCGCGCCCTGTGCGACCAGTACGGCGTGCTGATGATCCTCGACGAGGTCCAGTGCGGCTTCTCGCGCACGGGCAAGCTCTTCGCTCATGAGTGGGCCGGGATCGAGCCTGACATCATGGCCGTGGCCAAGGCCCTAGGCGGGGGCTTCCCCATCGGGGCCTGCCTGGCCACCGCCCGGGCGGCCGCAGGGATGACGCCCGGCTCCCATGGCTCGACCTACGGCGGCAACCCCCTGGCCATGGCGGTGGGCCTGGCGGCGGTGCAGGAGCTGTGCTCGCCGGCCCTGCTGGACCATGTGGCCGAGGTCTCCGGCTATTTCACCCAGCAGCTGGAGGGACTGCAGGCGCGCAACCCGGACGTGGTCGAGGAGATCCGCGGCCGGGGCCTGCTGATCGGCCTGAAGCTCAAGACCCCCAATCGCGACTTCATGCAGCACGCCCGGGACGAGAAGCTGCTGATCGCGGGCGGCGGCGACAACTGCGTGCGGCTCCTGCCGCCCCTGGTCATCTCGGTCGACGAGGTGCGCGAGGTGGTGGAGAAGCTTGAGCGGGCTTGCGCCCGCGCCCGCGGCGCCTGAGGCGGCCCGCCATGCCGCCCGAGGAGGGAGCCATGAACCCCGCCGTCCGCCACTTCCTGGACCTTTGGTCCCTGGAGGCGACGACCCTTCGCCAGATTCTTGACGACGCGGCAGCCCGCAAGGCCGCGCGCGCCGGCTGGACCCAGGGGCGCGTCGACGCGGACGCGCCTGGCCATGAGCGCACGCTGGCCATGATCTTCGAGAAGAACTCGACGCGGACGCGGTTCTCGTTCGATGCGGCCATGCGCCAGCTGGGCGGGGACGTGATCATCTCCACGGCCGCCGACATGCAGCTGGGCCGGGGCGAGACCATCGCCGATACCGCCCGGGTCCTGTCCCGAATGGTCGACGCCGTCATGCTGAGGTCGAACCGCCACACCGACCTTCAGGACCTGGCTGCCCACTGCGCCGTACCGGTCATCAACGGCCTGTCGGACACCGGCCATCCCTGTCAGATCCTGGCGGACCTCATGACCTTCGAAGCCCATCGCGGCCCGGTCGCGGGGCGGACCCTGGCCTGGGTGGGCGACGGCAACAATGTCTGCGCCAGCTTCATCCACGCCGCGCCCCTGCTGGGCTACCGGCTCAACATCGCCTGCCCGGAGGGCTATGCCCCTGCCCCGGTGGACCTGGCGCGCGCGGCGTCCCTTCAGGGCCAGGTCTCGGTCACCCGGGACCCCCGGGAGGCCGTCGCCGGGGCCGACTGCGTGATCACCGACACCTGGGTCTCCATGGGCGATACCGACAAGGCCGAGCGCATGGCGGCCCTGGGGCCCTACCAGGTGGACGAGGCCCTCATGGACATCGCCCACCGCGAGGCGGTCTTCCTCCACTGCCTGCCCGCGCACCGGGAGGAGGAGGTGACTTCCGCCGTGATCGACGGACCCCGGTCGCGGATCTGGGAGGAGGCCGAGAACCGGATTCACGCCCAGAAGTCCGTCCTGGCCTGGTGCTTCGGCGCGATATGAGCGGCGGGATATCCCTGCAGGTGGTCGACGAGGACCGCGTCTTTCCCTTCCAGATCGAAGGCGAGGCGGTTCGCGGCCGGCTCGTGCGCCTTGGCGCTGCGGTGGACGAGATCCTGTCTGCCCACAACTATCCGGACGCGGTGGCCAACCTGCTGGGCGAGACCTGTGCCCTGGCTGCCCTGGTGGGCTCGAACCTGAAGTTCGAGGGCCGGCTCATCGTCCAGGCCCAGGGGAATGGGCCGGTCCGCTATGTGGTCTGCGACTATGATACGGCGGGGACCCTGCGAGGCTATTGCCGCTTCGACCCCGAGGCGATCGCCATCCTCGCCGCCGGCTTCCAGCGCCCTGGCGCCCGGACCCTGCTGGGCGATGGCCTCTTCATGATGACGGTGGACCAGGGCCCCGATATGGACCGTTACCAGGGGGTGACGGCCATTGAGGGTGAGACCCTGGCCCTTTGCGCCGAGCAGTACTTCGCCCAGTCCGAGCAGACCCCGACGCGGATCCGTCTGGCGGTGGGGCAGGCCGACTCCGGGGAGGGCCCCCAGTGGCGAGCCGGCGGCGTCCTGATCCAGAACATCGCCGGCGACGACGCCCGGGGCTCCACTGAGGAGCCCTGGCGTCGTACCGAAGCCCTGTTCGAGACCCTCGGCGAGGACGAACTCATCGACCCCCTCCTGCCCGCCGGCGAGCTCCTGTTCCGCCTGTTCCACGAGGACGGCGTGCGGGTCTTCGACCCCCAGGCACTCATGGCCGCCTGCCGTTGTTCACAGACGCGGATCCTCGGCCTTCTGGCCTCGTTCAGCGCCGAGGAGCGCCAGGACATGGTTGAGGCTGACGGCTGGATACGGGTCTCCTGCGAGTTCTGCTCGCGGGTCTACGAGGCCCTGCCTTCGGATCTGGACGGAGACGGCGCCTGATCTGGGGCGGGCGGTTCCCACCCGCGGATTTCGGCGCCATTCTGCCTTCCCAAGGAATGTGAGGACGCCATGACCCTGCACACCAAGCTCTGTGACCTTCTCGGGGTGAAGCACCCCGTCATGCTGGCCGGCATGGGCGGGGTCTCCTATGCCGAGCTCGCCGCCGCTGTGACCAACGCCGGCGGCTATGGCGTGCTGGGTATGGCCGGCCAGGGGCCGGATTTCATCCGCGACCAGATGCGGAAGGTACGCAGCCTGACCGACGGCCCTTTTGGCGTCGATCTCCTGGCCGCCTCGCCGGAGAGCCTGACCGCTGCCGTCGACGTGATTATCCAGGAGGGTGCCTCGTCCTTCGTGGCGGGCCTGGGCATACCCATGCCGATCCTGGACAAGCTCAAGACGGCGGGCCTCAAGGTCATGGTGGTCTGCGGCGCGGTGAAGCATGCCGTCAAGGCCGAGCAGGCGGGCTGCGATGCGGTCATCTGCCAGGGTGGCGAGGGCGGGGGGCATACTGGCCTGGTCGGCGGCCTGCCCCTGATCGCCCAGGCGGTGGAGGCGGTGAAGATCCCCGTGGTCGGGGCCGGTGGCATCTACGACGGCCGGGGCCAGGCCGCCGTGCTGGCCCTGGGGGCGGTGGGAGTCTGGGTCGGCACCCGGTTCATCGCCTCGCCCGAGGCCCACGCCGGCGACCTCTACCGGCAGACCATCGTGGACTCCGCTGACGAGGACACCGTCCGCACCCGCTGCTACTCGGGCAAGCCCATGCGGGTGCGCAAGAACCCCTATGTCGACGACTGGGAGGCTCGGCCGGCGGACATCCAGCCCTTCCCCATGCAGGCCATGCTCTCCAGCCGGGCTGGCGTGATGGGCGGTATCGGCGGGCAGATCGAGGGGCTCGACCCCGACCGGTCCTGTTTCGCCATGGGCCAGTCGGCCGGCGGAATTCACGAGGTCCTTCCGGCGGCGGAGATCGTCGCGCGGCTGGTTTCCGACGCTGAGGCGGCCATCGACCGGCTGTCGGCCCTGCGGACCGCGCAGGTGACGGCGTGAGCAGGCGTCTGGACGGGCGGGTCGCCCTGGTCACTGGCGGCGGCTCGGGAATTGGTGCGGCGGCCTGCCGGGGCCTGGCAAAGGCAGGCGCTGCTGTGGCGGTGACAGACCTGTTGCCCGAGGCGGCGCTATCGGTGGCCGACTCCATCCAGGCGGCGGGAGGGGAGGCCAGGGCCTTCAACCATGACGTCACCTCCCCCGAGGACTGGGAGCGCGTGGTCGGGGAGGTCGAGGCCGCCTTCGGGCGTCTGGACATCCTGGTGAACAATGCCGGCATGACCACCTTGGGCAATGAGCTCATGAGCCACAGCCTCGAGAACTGGCGAAAGACCCTGGCGGTCAACCTGGACGGGGTGTTCTACGGCCACCGCTATGCCGGGCCCCTGATCCTGAAGGGCGGCCGGGGCGGCTCGGTGATCAATATCTCGTCCATCATGGGCAAGGTCGCCACCCCCGGGGCGGCGGCCTACTGCGCCTCCAAGGGGGCGGTGCTTATGCTGACCAAGGCTGCAGCGCTGGAGTGGGCGCCCCTGGGCATCCGGGTGAACTCCGTCCATCCCGGCTATGTGGAGACGCCCCTGGTCCACAACATCCTGCGCGAGGTGGAGAACGGCAACGCCGTGCGCGAGACCCTGGTCCAGCAGCACGCCCTGGACCGGCTGGCCGAACCCGTCGAGATCGCCAACGCCATCGTCTTCCTGGCCTCCGATGAGTCCAGCTTCATGACCGGCTCGGAGATGGTCGTGGATGGGGGCTATACGGCCCGCTAGGTAGGGAACCTGGGGTGAAGAGAGGGAGTGTGTGTTGAGACTTCAGCTTCTGATCTTGGCCGTTGCAGGGAGTTTGGCTTCGTCCGGGGGGTGCTCTCAGGCCAAGAGTGTTCCGAGAACGGCGGAGGAGGCATTCGCCGCCTGCTCAAGTGCATACACGGATACCGTCCTTCGGTCGTTCAACTGGGAGGGGCTGTCTTCTGCCGGCCCCCCCAAGCGTCTGGCGGCCCATTTCG
>JBMOEP010000021.1:0-13422 GCA_049314675.1 Phenylobacterium sp. | reverse complement strand
AGAACCCGCTCGCTGTCCCGGGCACCGATCCGGGCGGCGCTGGCGTCCAGCCTGAGGGCGTCGGGAAGGCCGATGCTGCGCGCCACCTCGGCGCAGGCTCCGGAATTGACCAGGCGGTTGAGCCAGCGGGCAAGTTCGCCCTCCCGCGCCGCTGGGAAGGCCTGGCAGAGGTGCTCGGCGGCCATAAGGTTCAGAACCCGGTCGCCAAGGAACTCCAGGCGTTCGTTATCTCGCCCCGGGGTGCCGCCATTGCCGACACTGGCGTGGGTCAGGGCGCGCTCGAGAAGATCGCGATCTGTGAAGACCCTGCCGACCCGCGCCTCGAGCGCGGCGACAGCTGCCTTGCGCCTGTCCGGCCGTGTCAGTGCAGCACCTTGCCGAAACGGCTTGGACGCAGGTTCAGGACCCAGGTCCAGGGCTTGAAGAGCGAGGCGCCGGCCGACCAGGACAGCAGGACCAGACGGGCCCGGCCGACCAGGTTCTCCCGGGGCACGAGACCCACGCCGATCTCTGACGGAAGGCGGCTGTCAGCCGAGTTGTCGCGGTTGTCGCCCATGAAGTAGTAGTGGCCTTCAGGAACGGTGACTTCCGGCGTGTCGTCCAGGTCTCCGCCGGCCCCGAAGTCGTTGGTCATGTACTTTCGCCCGCCCGGGAGGGTTTCCTCGATCCGGGCCACGGAGCGCACCATTCCGCTGCCGCCCGTCTCGGTGACCAGGGCCTTCTGCTCCCGCGGCACGGGCTCGCCATTGAGGTAGAGCACGCCCTGGCGGACCTGGACCCTGTCGCCCGGAACGCCGATCAGCCGCTTGATATAGTCGGTGCGGTTATCCCGGGGCAGCTTGAAGACGATGATGTCCCCGCGCTTGGGCTCCTGGGCCAGGACCCGGCCCTCGAACAAGGATGGGCTGAAGGGAATGGAGTGCTTCGACCAGCCATAGTCGTACTTGGTGACGATAACGTAGTCGCCCTCATAGAGGTTGGGTTCCTCGGAGGCCGAGGGAATGGTGAAGGGCTGGAACAGCAGTACCCTCAGAAGGAGGGCGATCAACAGGGCGACCGCGACGGTCTTGACGATCTCGATCGTCTCGTTGCGTTCGTCCTCGGGCGGTGAAATCGTCTCGGTCATGGGCCTTCCGGATCAGCGTTCGGTCCGGACATACCGCAAACCGGCAGGCCCGCACGTGAAAACTTGGAAACGCCTAGGCCTCCGGGAGGGCTTCGATGATCACGAAGGCCTGGGCGTAGGGGGCGTCGTCGGTCATGGACAGATGGATCACAGCCTTGTGCCCGGGCGGGGTCATCTCGGTCAGCCGGGCGGCCGCCCCGCCGGTCAAGGCCAGGGTCGGCTGGCCCGAGCGTAGGTTCACCACCCCCATGTCGCGCCAGAAGACACCCCGTCTCAAGCCGGTGCCCAGGGCCTTGGCGCAGGCCTCCTTGGCGGCGAAACGCTTGGCGTAGCTGGCGGCGGCGTCGGGCTTGGCCTCCGAACGGCGGCGTTCGATCTCGGTGAAACAGCGGTTGCGGAAACGGTCGCCGAACCGGTCCAGGCTGGCCTGGATACGCCGGATATCGCTCAGGTCCGAGCCGATGCCCAGGATCATGCCACTACCGTGGCCCGGGCTGAATCCATGCGCTCGCGCATGCCACGGATCGCGGCGGGCAGGCCTAGGAAGACCGCCTCGCCGATAAGAAAGTGGCCAATGTTCAGCTCGCGCATCTCAGGGATGACGGCCACGGAGCCAACGGTGGCATAGTCGATGCCGTGACCCGCATGGACCTCCAGGCCTGCATCCGCGGCCCTGCGGGCCGCCCCGGCCAGCTGGGCCAGGTAGACATCTGCCTCCGGATCACCGGCCCGGACCGCATCGCAGTAGGGTCCCGTAGTGAACTCCACAATCTGGGCGCCGGCCGCGGCGGCGGCGTCGACCTGGTCGTTCCGGGCGTCGATGAAGCATGAGACCCGGATGCCTGCGCTCGCCAGCCGGCGCACGGCCGGGGCGATGCGGTTGAAGCCGCCGGCAAGGTCCAGTCCGCCCTCCGTCGTGACCTCCTCGCGCCGCTCCGGCACGAGGCAGGCGGCGTGGGGCGCCAGCTTCAGGGCCAGGGCCTCCATCTCGGCGGTGACCGCCATCTCGAAGTTCAAGGGCCGACCAAGGCGCTGGCAAAGAGCTGCCAAGGCGGCGATGTCGGCATCGCGGATGTGTCGTCGGTCCTCCCGGAGGTGGGCGGTGATCCCGTCCGCCCCTGCGGCGATGGCGACCTCTGCGGCCCTCAGGGGGTCGGGATAGGTCTCGCCCCGGGCGTTCCTCAGGGTGGCGACGTGGTCGATGTTCACCCCAAGTCGAAGCCGGCTCACTTGGACAGCCGCCGGCTGCCCGGGTCCTCGATGGGGATGGCCGCCAGCTCGGGCGGCAACTGGTCAGCTGGATAGGCGGGGACATCGAGCTGGGCCAGGGCGACCAGGGGCGCGCCAGGGTCCGCCCGGCCGCCGGAGCGATCGACAATGCAGGCGGCGACCACGACATTGCCTCCGGCCTTGCGGATGGCCTCGACGCATTCCCGGGATGACAGGCCCGTGGTGACGATGTCCTCGACCATGGCGACCCGGGCGCCCTCAGGGATCTCGAAGGCGCGGCGCAGGCGGAACTCGCCCCCTTCCCGCTCGACATAGACAGAGGAAACGCCCAGATGCCGGGCCGTCTCGTAACCGGGGATGATCCCGCCCACGGCCGGCGAGACGCAGATATCGACCTCGCCGACAGCGGCGCGGATCTTCTCCGCCAGGGCCCGGCAGAGGCGCTCGGTGCGGTCGGGATGCTGGAAGACCAGGTTCTTCTGCAGGAAGACGCCGGAATGCAGCCCGCTGGACAGGACGAAATGGCCCTCCCGCAGGGCGCCGGCGGCGCGGAATTCATCGAGGACCTGTTCGGTGTTCATGGCAGCGCTCCTGGACCGTGGGATTAGCCGACGATGCCGCCCCTGTCACGCCGGAGGCCGAGACCTGGAAGGCTGTTCATGGCCAGGCCGGCGATCACCAGGGCGGCGGCAGCCAGCTTCCACGGCGGAAGCGGCTCGCCCAGGGCCAGGGCCGACGCTGTCAGGCCGAAGACCGGCACCAGCAAGGCCCAGGGTGAGACCACCGACGCCGGGTGTCGCGCCAGGAGCCAGCCCCAGACGGCATATCCGAAGAGGGTGTTGCCAAAGGACTGGTAGAGCAGTTCAGCCCAGAGGGTCGGGGTCATGGTGGCCACCGAGCGGATCATCGCCGGCGCGCCCTCGAACACCAGGGCCAGGATCAGCAGGGGGGGAATGGAAAACAGGCTCGCCCAGACCACGAAGGCCAGGCTCGGCGCCTCGGGGGTCGACCTCTGGACCATGTTGCCGAGGGCCCAGCTCAAGGCCGCGACCAGGACCAGAGCAAGGCCCAGCGAGGTCGTCGTCGCATCCAGATTTAGCAGGATCACCCCCAGGCCCGCGGCAGCCAGCCCGAGGGCCAGCCCCTGGCGCAGGACCAGGCGCTCGCCACCCAGCCAGACGGAAAGCCCGATGGTGATGAAGACCTGGCTCTGCACCACCAGCGAGGCAAGACCCGGCGAGATGCGCCCGTTCATCGCGAAATAGAGCACGCCGAACTGACCGACGCCGATCAACACCCCGTAGGCCGCGAGATTGCGCCAGGGAACCTGCGGACGCTTCAGGAAGAAGGCGGCCGGGAGGAAGGCGAAGACAAAGCGCAGGGTCGCGAAGGTGAAGGGCGGGAAGTGCGCGAGGGCCGACTTTATGACGGCGAAATTGGTTCCCCAGACCGCCACGACGGCCAGGGCCAGAAGGGCGTGGCGCCAGGACAGTGCGTTCATCTCGGGCCCCTCCACCTGCGCCGTCGCCAGACCATCCTTTGCAGTGCTTTGCAACCGGGCCGCCGCCGGGCATTGTGCGTCGCCGCCAAAGGGAGCACCGCATGAGCCTGACCATTCGCAAGGTCGCCGGAGCCCTGGGCGCCGAGATTTCTGGCGCCGACCTGTCCGATGACCTGTCCGATGGCGTCATCGCCCAGATCCGCGCCGCCCTGGTCGAGCACCAGGTCATCTTCTTCCGCGATCAGTCCCTCAGCCCGGAAGACCAGGTGGCCTTCGGACGGCGGTTCGGGCCGCTGAACATCCATCCTTATGTCCGCGGCATGGACGGGCATCCCGAGGTCATGGAGATCATCAAGGAGCCGGCAGACAGGACCAATTTTGGCGGCGGCTGGCACTCGGACACTTCCTTCCTCGAACGACCCGCCATCGGCTCCATCCTCTATGCGCTGGAACTGCCCGAATGGGGTGGCGACACCCTCTTCTCCAGCCAGGTTGCGGCCTACGAGGCCCTCTCGCCGGGCCTGAAGGCGACGCTGGAGGGCCTGAGCGCCGTGCACTCCGCAGGCCGGGAGTATTCTCCCCAGGGTCACTCCGCCCAGAAGCGTACCTCGATGAGCGTGGCCGAGGCCGAGGGCGCCGTGGGTGAGTTCATCCACCCCGTGGTGCTGGTGCATCCGGAATCCGGTCGCAAGGCCCTCTACGTCAACCCCGCCTTCACCCTGCGGTTCGAGGGCTGGACCAAGCGGGAGTCCCGCCCCCTCCTCGACTTCCTGTTCGAGCACTGCCGCTACGAGGGCTACACCTGCCGCTTCAACTGGCGACCAGGATCCGTGGCTTTCTGGGACAATCGCCAAGTCTGGCACTTCGCCTTGAACGATTACCCTGGCCAGCGCCGGTACATGCGCCGCGTCACCGTCGACCCGGCCTGAGGCCGTCAGCCTGCGCGCTTGGAGCGCTCGACCGTCTCGATGGCCGGATTGGCCCGCAGGGCCGCAGCGATGTTGGTCAGGTGGCGGGCGTCCTTGACCTCCAGGTCAAAGTCGACGTCGAAGAAGTCCGTCATTCGCCGATGCATGCGCAGGTTGACGATGTTGCCCCCCGCCTCGCCGATGGTGGTGCAGGCCTGGCCCAGAACGCCGGGCGCATTGCGGATGGTGGCGGTGAGACGCGACTGGGTCAGGGTGTCGCGTTCGGCCTCCGGGGTCCACTGCAGGTCGCGCCAGAGCTCTTCCTTCTCCTCGAAGGCGGCCAGTTCGGCGCAATCGATGGTGTGAACGGTCAGGCCCTGTCCATCGCCCTCCAGTATGCCGACGATCCGGTCGCCGGGGACGGGCGTGCAGCAGGCACCGAAGTGGAGGCTTATCCCCGGGGTCAGGCCCCCGCCCCGGACGTAAAGCCGGGCGCCTGCTCCGCCCTCGATGCGCCGGACCGCTGTGGCCGCCTCACGCGCTGAAGGTTCCAGGCGCGGGAAAATGATGTCGAGCACCTCGGCGGGCGTGATCCCGCCCCGGCCCAGACGCCCGAAGAGTTCCTCCTCCGAGGCCACCGCAAGCCGCTCGAGTGCCGGGGTCAGCGAGATGTCGCTCCGAGACTTTCCGGCTCGGCTGAAGGTCTGGTCCAGGGTGGCCCGACCCAGGCGGATGAACTCTTCCTTCTCAGTCTGCCGGATGTGCCGGCGGATGGCCGAGCGGGCCCGGCCTGTCACGGTGAGCGAGCGCCAGTCCACGGGCACGACGGGCTTGGGTCCGCGCACCACCTCCACCACGTCTCCGTTCTGCAGGGGCGTGCGCAGGGGCCGCGGCTCGCCGTTGATCTTCACCCCGATGCAGGTGTCGCCAATGTCGGTGTGCAGGGCGTAGGCGAAGTCGAGGGGCATGCCGCCCCGGGGCAGACTGACCAGGCGGCCCTTCGGCGTGAAGACGAAGGTCTGGTCGAGGTACATCTCGAGCTTGGCGTGTTCGACAAGCTCCTCGACGTCGCCGCCGTGCTCGAGCACCTGCACGAGGTGACGGAGGTTGACCAGCGGATCGCGCCCGCCCTGCTCGGCCTGGTGTTCGGCATCGAAGCCGTAGGAGGCGTCCTTGTAGCGCCAGTGGGCGGCCACGCCCTCCTCGGCGATCCGGTCCATGGCCTCCGTGCGGATCTGCATCTCGATCCGCATCCCCCGGGGACCGACTACCGTCGTGTGCAGGGACCGGTAGTTGTTCCGCTTGGGGGTCGAGATGTAGTCCTTGAAGCGGTCCGGCAGCGAGGGCCAGGCCCGGTGGGCCACGCCCAGGGCGCGGTAGCAATCCTCTTCGGTATCGACGATCACCCGGAAGGCGTAGATGTCCGAAAGCTGTGAGAAGCCGATCGACTTGCGCTGGAGCTTCCGCCAGATCGCATAGGGGTTTTTCTCCCGGCCGAAAACGCGGCTGGGCACACCTACGGCCTGCAGCCGGCTGACGATCTCCTGCGACACCAGGGTCACCGCCCCGCCCTGCTCGTTCCTCAGGGCCGTCAGCCGCCGGATGATGGCGTCCCGGGCGAGCGGGTTCAGGTGGGTGAAAGCCAGCTCCTCCAGCTCGGTACAGATCCGGTGACAGCCGATGGACCGGGCGAGCGGCGCGTAGATGTCCAGGGTCTCCCGGGAGATGCGCTCTCGCTTCGCCGGCGCCGCGATGTGCTGGAGGGTCCGCATGTTGTGCAGACGATCCGCCAGCTTGACCATCAGGACCCGGACGTCCCGGGAGATGGCGAGGATGAACTTCCGAAGGTTCTCGGCCTGCCGGGTGTGCTCGCTGTTCAGTTCGAGCTTGGTAAGCTTGGTGACCCCCTCCACAAGTCCGGCGATCTCCTCACCGAACAGGCGCCGGATCTCGGCGGAGGTGGCGTCCGTGTCCTCGACAGTGTCATGGAGCAGGGCCGTGATGATGGTCGCCGCATCCATCCGATACTCGGTCAGGATGCCCGCCACCTGGATCGGATGGGCGAAGTAAGGGTCCCCGGAGGCCCGCTTCTGGGAGCCGTGCATGCGCATGGCATAGACATAGGCGCGATTAAGGACGGCCTCCTGGGCGCTCGGATCGTAGGAGAGGACCTTATCGATCAGCTCGTATTGCCGCAGCACTGGGCGGCGGCCCGACATTTCCGTCGTCGAGGGCACAAGCGCGCTACCCGCCTCTGCGGCCCGTATCCCCTCTGCCGGGGCCGGGGCCTCAGGCGATCCCTGCGCTGTTGCGCCCGGGCTCAGTAGCGCTCTTCCTGACCGCCGTCGCGGTCACTCTGAAGGGCCCGGACCAGCTCCATCTCGCTCATCTGCATGTGGGTCGGGTTGGCGAGCAGGGCGAGGGTTTCCGCCTCTTCCTCGGCCTCGGAGCGCTCATCCACCCGTTGCAGGGTGCTGATCAGGCCTTCCTTCAGCTCTTCCGGGTCAACCATGTCCTCGGCCACTTCGCGCAGGGCGACGACAGGATTCTTGTCATTGTCGCGGTCTACCAGGAGGGGCGCTCCGGCCGAAATGCCCCGGGCCCGGTGCGCAGCCAGGAGGACCAGGCTGAAGCGGTTCGGGACCCTCTGGATGCAATCTTCGACGGTGACGCGGGCCATGACTACCTCAGCAGGCGAAAGGAACCGTTCCTCATAGAGGTTCGGCGCTCTTTGTGCAACGCCGCAGGACCCAGGCGGGGCATCAGCCGGTACCGATTACCGTCCGGGCGATGTCATCCATGGTGGTGAAAAGGAAGGTCGGGCGGTGGGCCTCGAGGATCTCCGGCCGGGCATATCCCCAGGTCACGGCTCCGGAATCGATTCCAGCGCGGGAGGCCGCCTCGATGTCACGGGTCTCGTCGCCGATGGAGAGCACCTGCCCGTGGCGGGCGTCGGCCTTGCGGATCACGCTCCGGAACTTGGGCGTCTTGCCGAACATGGAGGCCCCACAGGCATAGTGGGTGATGCAGTCGGCAAGGTCATCGCCGAGGATCCGGCGAACATTGGCCTCGGAGTTTGAACTGACGAGGGCCAAAACGACACCGGCTTCGTGCAGCCGCCGGAGCAGCATCCGGGATTCGGGGAAGAGCGGGATTTTCGAGGTGTTTTCCGAGACCAGTTTCCGGGTGTGACGCGCGATGAAGGGCATCTTCCAGGCCGGGACACGCATGTAGGCCACGACCTCGCGACTGGAGCGGCCGCGCAGCATGGAGACCTCTTCCTCGCTGATCTGACGGAAGCGGAACCGCCGGGCGACCTGATTGGCCATGCTGATGAACCAGTCCGCGCTGTCAGCGAGGGTTCCATCAAAATCAAAAATGACGAGCCGATAGGCCAAGCCCGCTCCTCCCGCCGACGACGCTGCGTCCACGCCCATTCCCTGGGTCGGATGCTGCACGATTGGCGCGCTGGGCGCCAGTCCCCCGGAAAGACTCCCCTGTCCGCTTCCCGGCAGACTTCCCGAAACGTTTCCCTTCACGGCGCTCACCTCGCAGGCCGGGCGTCGCGCGCGATGCGCGCTGAGGCCGCTAGTTCGGACGCCGTCAGGCCGAGGCCGGGATGACGCCAGTCGGGCGCGATCTCCGACAGGGGGCCCATGACGAAGCCCCTTTCGTGGGCCCTCGGGTGCGGGAGGGTCAGGCGAGGCGACTGCATCACGAGCCCCGCATGATCGATAAGGTCAAGGTCAAGCGTGCGGTCGGCATTCCGGGTGCCGCGGCTGCGCCCGAACCGGGCCTCGATCTCCAGGAGCCGGCCGATCGTCGCCTCCGCATCCATCCTCGCCTCGACAATTGCGACTCCATTGCGATACTCATTTCCAGACGGATCGGGCCAGGCGGAAGATCTCCACCAGCACGACCGGCGCAAGACCGGCAATCCTGCCCCTGGAAAGAAAGAGAGCGCGGCTTCAAGCAGGTCCACAGGCGAGGCGTAGCCGCCAGCCAGATTGGATCCCAGCGCAACAACTGCCCGAGCGGGCAGGAACGCGCCGACGCCAGACTTCGGAAACTCCTGACTCAATGACCTTCTATCCTACCGACAGGCTGGCGCTCTTCATCGACGGAGCCAACCTCTACTCCGCCGCCAAGGGCCTTGGCTTCGACATCGACTACCGCAAGCTCCTCGAGGAGTTCCGCAAGCGGGGCGTCCTTGTCCGAGCCTACTACTACACCGCCCTGGTCGAGGATCAGGACTATTCCCCGATCCGCCCCCTGGTCGACTGGCTCGACTACAACGGGTTCCGCCTTGTCACCAAGCCCGCTCGTGAATTCACGGACGCCCAGGGCCGCAAGCGCTGGCGCGGCGACATGGACGTCGAGATCGCCGTCGACATGATGGAGATGAGCACCCACGCCGACCACATGGTGCTGTTCTCGGGAGATGGTGACTTCCGGGTCCTGCTCGAGGCGGTCCAGCGCCGGGGCGCCCGCGTGACTGTGGTCTCTACCGTCAAGTCACAGCCCCCCATGGCCTCCGATGACCTCCGGCGCCAAGCCGACTCCTTCATCGACCTGGCCGACCTGGCCGACATCATCGGCCGGCCCTCGCGTCTGCCCCGGTTCCTCCAGGAGAGCCGGGCCGGCGCTGACCCCGACGCGCCGGACGACTGACCTTGGCGCCCGCGTCGCCCGCCATTACGGCTGAACCCGCGAGGGACTGCGGCCTCTGCCCGCGCCTGGTCGCCTATCGCCAGGAGAACCAGGCCCGTAATCCCGACTGGTGGAACGGGCCGGCGCCGTCCTTTGGCGACCCCGCGGCGCGCCTTCTGGTCCTGGGCCTCGCCCCCGGACGGACCGGTGCGAACCGGACGGGCCGCCCCTTCACCGGCGACCATGCCGGCGTGATGCTGTTCGAGACCCTACTGAAGACCGGTTTCGCCCACGGCCGCTACGACGCCCGGCCCGACGATGGGCTGGCCCTGGCCGATTGCATGATCTCGAATGCCGTGCGCTGCGCGCCGCCGGGCAACCGTCCGGAGACCTCCGAGGAGGCCGCCTGCCGGCCCTTCCTCACCGCCCGGCTGGCGGCCCTGCCCCGACTGGAAGTTGTGGTCACTCTGGGCGACGTGGCCCGGCGCAATCTCATGAGGGCCCTTGGCCTTCCGGCCTCGGCGGGCATCCCGGGACATGGGGCGGAGTTCACCGCCGGACCCTACCGGGTGATCAACAGCTATCACTGCTCGCGCCTCAACACGAATACTGGCCGCCTGACCCCGGAGATGTTCGAGGCGATCTTCCGGCGCGCCCGAAGCCTGCTGGATGGCTGACAACCCTTCCGGGGAAGGATAAGCCGGAGAGCTCCTTCCGTTGGTCCCGGAGCCTCACCTTGCGCGTCCTCGCCTTCACCGCGGCCCTGCTTGCCGCCACACCCGCCCTGGCGGCGGCCCCCGGCCCCGCGGACTCTGCCCGTGCCCTGGAGATGCTGAAGACCAGTATCAGCCACCGGACCCCCGCCAGCGCTGGCCAGGAGCCCATCCTCGCCTACGCAGGGTGGATCAAGGGCGTCCTGGTGGCAGCGGGCTATTCGCCCTCCGACATCGTCATCGAGCCGGTCGCCGGCACGGCCACCCTCGTCGCCCGCCTTCCGGGACGGGACCCGGGCCGCAAGCCGATGGTGATCTCCGCGCACATGGATGTGGTGGAGGCCCGCGCCGAGGACTGGACCCGCGACCCCTTCACCCCCGTCGTCGAGAACGGCTACGTGTTCGGCCGTGGGGCCGCGGATAACAAGTTCGACATCTCCATGGTGGTCGCCACCCTGGCCCGCCTCCGGGCGGAGAACTGGCGCCCCGGACGCGACGTGATCCTTGCCCTGTCGGGGGATGAGGAGACCTTGATGCGCAGCACCGCCGTGCTGGCCAGCAAGCTCAAGGGCGCGGACCTGGTCCTCAACGCCGACGGCGGCGGCGGCGAACTGGATGGCGCGGGCAAGGCCGTATCCTATGGCATCCAGGGGGCGGAGAAGACCTATGCTGACTTCACCTTTACCGTCACCGATCCGGGCGGGCACTCCAGCCGGCCCACCCCCGGCAACCCCATCTACCGGCTGGCGCGGGCCCTTGAGCGGGTGGAGAGCCACCGCTTCCCGGTCCAGTCGAACGAGATCACCCGGGCCTCCCTCGCCGCCAGCGGACGCGACCATCAGGGTCCTGTCGGCGAGGCCCTGAGGCGCTTCTCAGCCGATCCGTCAGACGCTGCGGCGGCGGAGACCCTGTCCTCCGACCCGGCCTGGGCGCCCTACGTGCGGACGACCTGCGTGGCCACCCTGGTCAGCGGCGGCCACGCCACCAACGCCCTGCCCCAGCGGGCGTCAGCGAACGTCAACTGCCGCATCTTCCCGGGAACGCCGTCGGCCTCGATCCTGAAGGCCCTCGAAGGCGTGATCGCTGACCCGACGATCTCGGTGACCCGGAACGACGACGGATCCATCGACAGCCCGCCCTCGCCCCTCCGCCCCGATGTGGTCAAGGCCGTGACCCGGGCCGTTCACGCCGTGCATCCCGGACTGCCCATCGTACCCGCCCAATCGACGGGAGCGACGGACAGCATGTACTTCCGAGCCGCAGGCGTGGCGAGCTACGGGGTCTCGGGGCTCTTCACCCGCGATGACGACACCTTCGCCCACGGCCTCAATGAGCGGGTGCCCCTCGCGGCCATTCCCGGGGCCCTGGTCCACTGGGACTCCCTGATCCGGGACCTCGGCAAGTAGCTGCGGACGGAGCCCTCGGTGGTGACAGCGGGATGAGCCAAGGCGGCTGCTGCAGTCCGATGAGATCGTCCGGTGCCATGGCCGGGGCGGACGCCGCGAGGGCGACGGAGCGCGCCAAAGCCGCCGGTCGCCCCGACCTGCCTGCGGACCTCACCCTGATATCCCTGCCGGGCGGTGAATTCCTGATGGGCAGCGACGCCGGGGAGGGAGAACCCTCTGACGGCGAGGGGCCGGCGCGGCCCGTCCGGCTGTCGCCCTTCCGCATCGCGCGCACCGCCGTCACAAACCGCCAGTTCGCCACATTCGTGGAGGCCACCGGCTATGTCACCTATGCCGAAGAGGTGGGCTCCAGCTTCGTCTTCGCAGGGCTCCTGCCCGACGACTTTGCGCCCACCCGCGGCCTTCTCGATGCGCCCTGGTGGCGCGAGACGCCGCAGGCCTGCTGGAGCCGGCCCGAGGGGACGGGGTCGGACTGGCGCGGGCGCGAAGACCACCCGGTGGTCCATGTGAGCTGGCACGATGCCATCGCCTACTCTGACTGGGCCGGCCTGCGCCTGCCAACCGAAGCGCAGTGGGAGTACGCGGCGCGCGGGGGCCTGGAGAACCGCCGCTACCCCTGGGGCGACGACCTTACCCCGGGCGGCCAGCATGCCTGCAATGTCTGGCAGGGGCGCTTTCCCGTGCAGAACGACGGCGAGGACGGCCACGTGGGAACCGCACCCGCCGATGCCTATCCGCCGAATGGCTTCGGCCTGCACAATACCTGCGGCAATGTCTGGGAGTGGTGCGCCGACCGGTTCAGCGCCACGCATCCCTCCGGACCGCTGCGCGATCCCGCCGGCCCGGACTGGGGCGAGCGGCGGGTGATCCGCGGCGGCAGCTATCTTTGCCACGAAAGTTACTGCTTCCGCTTTCGCGTGGCGGCCAGAAGCGCCAATCTCCCCGAGGCTACCGCCGGGCACATGGGCTTCCGCTGCGCCGCAGACGCCATTCCTGACGACCTTCCCACGGATCCATCCCGCAAGGAGACCCCATGAGCCAGACGCCCAACCGAAACGGCCTCGGCCTGACCGCCAGCGAATCCCGGCCGCATTGGCCCGAACCGGCCAAGGCCCCGCCCGGCGCGGCCAATGTGGTCTGCATCGTGTTCGACGACCTCGGCTTCGCGGACCTGGGCTGCTACGGCTCGGAGATCGCGACGCCGAACATTGACGCCCTGGCCACCGGCGGCCTGCGCTACACCAACTTCCACACCACGGCCCTGTGCTCACCGACCCGCGCCGCCCTGCTGACGGGTCGCAACCACCATTCGGTGGGCATGGGCGGGCTGGCCGACTGGGATCTGGGCTTTCCGGGGATGCGCGGACGCATCGCCCGCAGCGCAGGCACCCTGGCCGAGATGTTGAGGCCCGCCGGCTACAACACCTTCGCCACCGGCAAATGGCACCTGACGCCAACCTTCGAGACCTCGCAGGCGGGCCCCTTTGACCAGTGGCCACTCCAGCGCGGCTTCGACCGCTATTATGGATTCCTCGAAGGCGAGACCAGCCAGTGGCACCCCGAACTGGTGCTGGACAACCATCACATCGATGCGCCCGACCGCGAGGGCTATCACCTCTCGGAGGACATCGTTGACCAGTCCATCGGCTTCATACGCGCCCAGCGCACCATCACGCCCGAGAAGCCGTTCTTCCTCTACATGTGCCTCGGCGCCCAGCATGCGCCGCACCACGCGCCCAAGGCCTTCATCGACCGCTATGAGTCCGTCTTCGAGAAGGGCTGGGACGCGACCCGTACCGACCGCCTGGCCCGACAGAAGGCGCTGGGCATCGTGCCCCCGGACACCGTCCTGCCCGAGCCTAACCCGGGGGTGAAACCCTGGGACTCC
>JBMOEP010000020.1:0-13506 GCA_049314675.1 Phenylobacterium sp. | reverse complement strand
GGACCCTCCGGCATGCATCCGCCACGCGTGACCTACGACCGAGTGCCCATCCACCGCGGCACGGTCTTCGCGGTGGAGCGCGTCTCGTTCCGCGACGACACGGGGCGTGAGATCGTCCGCGACGTGGTGCGTCACCCCGGCGCGGTCACGGTGATCCCGGTCCTCGACGACGGCCGCCTCGTGATGATCCGCAACTGGCGCGTGGCGGTCGGCGCGTGGCTCGACGAGTTCTGCGCAGGGAAGCTCGAGCCCGGCGAGGATCCGGCGCTCGCCGCCGCACGCGAATTACGCTGGAAAACCTTGAGGATCTGGGGCATAAGGCGCGCCTCTTGGAGGCCCTGCTTCCGGTCGAGACCGCCCTGGACGACATCCCGGTGCTGGCCGTGACCGCTGAAGACGCCTTCAGGCTCAAGCAGGGACGACCCATCGTTCTCGTTCCCCGACAGGTTGAAGACCTGAAGGCCCGGCTTCCCGCCGGCGACCGGACGGTTTCAGCCCTGGCGGGCGGTTCGCTGGTGGCGCTCTGCGAGATGCGTATGGGACGGCTCGAACCCGTACGCGTCTTTCACCTCTGACCAGAGCGGAGACTGCACGATGTCGATTACGCTGGAACGCAAGGCCGACCTTATCAAGACGCACGGCCGCTCCGAAGGCGATACCGGAGGCGCAGAGGTCCAGGTGGCTATCCTTTCTGAAAGGATTTCCAACCTGACCGAGCACTTCAAGAGCCACAAGAAAGACAACCATTCCCGTCGGGGCCTGCTGAAGATGGTGTCGCAACGCCGTCGTCTGCTGGATTACCTGAAGGCCTCTGACGCAGGTCGCTACCAGGCGATCATCGAGAAGCTCGGCCTGCGCCGCTAGATCCCGGGCCCCCGACGGGGGCTTCGGTTTTTTCACCGCCGCCCCCGCGACAGGCCGGGGGACCAGGGGGGGTGTGCGAAGGCCCATTCAGGGGCCCTCGTTCTACGTCGGGGGTTCAAAGGAAATCCTCACCGCGCCTGTCGTTCCTGGAGAGGATTTCGGTCGTCCGACGCCCTGTCCGTCCCCGCTGGGAATACGCCCGCGGGAGAAGAAAGAAGCCAAAATGTTCGATATCAAGAGAAAAACCATCGAGTGGGGCGGTCGCATGCTGACCCTCGAAGCTGGCCGCATGGCCCGCCAGGCCGACGGTTCGGTTCTGGCCACCTACGGCGAGACCATGGTGCTGGCCACTGCTGTCTTCGCCAAGAGCGCCAAGCCCGGGCAGGACTTCTTCCCCCTGACCGTGAACTACCAGGAAAAGTACTATGCCGCGGGCAAGATCCCGGGCTCCTTCCCCCGCCGTGAAGCCGCGCCGAGCCAGAAGGAAACCCTGACGTCGCGCCTGATCGACCGTCCGATCCGGCCGCTGTTCATCGAGGGCTTCAAGAACGAGGTCCAGGTGGTCACCACCGTCCTGGCCCACGACCTCGAGAATGATCCCGACATCGTCGCTCTGGTGGCGGCCTCAGCCGCCCTCGTGCTGTCCGGGGCCCCCTTCATGGGTCCGATCGGCGGCGCCCGCGTCGGCTACATCAACGGCGAGTACATCCTCAACCCGACCCTCGACCAGATGAAGGAATCGGCGATGGACCTGGTCGTCGCTGGAACCAGCGACGCGGTCATGATGGTGGAGTCCGAGATCCAGGAGCTCTCCGAAGAGGTGGTCCTGGGCGGCGTGACCTTTGCCCACAAGTCCATGCAGCCGGTGATCGACGCGATCATCGAGCTGGCCGAGCATGCCGCCAAGGAGCCCTTCGAGTTCACCCCCGACGACACCGAGGCCCTGAAGGCCGAGGCCCGGAAGCTGGTGGGCGCAGACATGGCCGCCGCCTACAAGATCGTTGCCAAGGGCCAGCGCCAGGACGCCGTCGGCCTGGCCAAGGCCAAGGCCTCGGCCGCCCTGGCCAAGTCCGACGCCAACCCGGCCGGCGCTGACAGCCAGAAGCTGGCAGGCGTGCTGAAGGAGCTCGAAGCCGAGGTCGTCCGTCGCAATATCATCGAGACGGGCATCCGCATCGACGGACGGACGGTGGACAAGGTCCGCCCGATCGTCTCCGAGGTCGGTGTCCTGACCCGGGCCCACGGCTCGGCCCTGTTCACCCGCGGCGAAACCCAGGCCCTGGTGGTCGCGACCCTGGGCACCGGCGACGACGAGCAGATGATGGATGTCCTCGAAGGCAAGTACTACGAGCGCTTCCTGCTGCACTACACCTTCCCCCCCTTCAGCGTCGGCGAGACCGGCCGGATGGGCGCCCCCGGGCGGCGGGAAGTGGGTCACGGCAAGCTGGCCTGGCGGGCCATCCGTCCCATGCTGCCTGCGCATGACGAGTTCCCCTACACCATTCGCCTGGTCTCCGAGATCCTGGAGTCCAACGGGTCCTCCTCCATGGCCTCGGTGTGCGGATCGTCCCTGGCCCTGATGGACGCCGGCGTACCCCTGAAGAAGCCGGTGAGCGGCATTGCCATGGGCCTGATCCTCGAAAAGGACGGCTTCGCGGTGCTCTCCGACATCCTGGGCGACGAGGATCACCTCGGCGACATGGACTTCAAGGTGGCCGGTACCGAGGACGGGATCACCTCCCTCCAGATGGACATCAAGATCGCCGGTATCACCGAAGAGATCATGCGCAAGGCGCTGGAACAGGCCAAGGACGGCCGCCAGCACATCCTGGGCGAAATGGCCAAGGCCATGGAGGCCCCGCGCGCTGAGCTCGGGGAATTCGCGCCCAAGATCGAGACCATCAAGATCCCGGTGGACAAGATCCGCGAAGTGATCGGCTCGGGCGGCAAGGTGATCCGGGAGATCACCGCCGAAACCGGCGCCAAGGTCGATATCGGCGAAGATGGCACCATCCGCATCGCCGCGCCCGACCAGGCCAAGATCGACGCAGCCCGCGACTGGATCAAGTCGATCGCCTCGGAGCCCGAACTGGGCGCCATCTACACCGGCAAGGTCGTGAAGATCGTCGACTTCGGCGCCTTCGTGAACTTCTTCGGCGCCAAGGATGGCCTGGTCCACGTGAGCCAGATTTCCAGCGATCGGGTCAACAAGGTCTCGGACGTCCTGCAGGAAGGCCAGTCCGTGAAGGTCAAGCTTCTCGGCTTCGACGACCGGGGCAAGACCCGTCTGTCGATGAAGGTCGTCGACCAGGAGACGGGCGAGGACCTGTCCAAGAAGGAAGGCGCCGACGCGGACGCCGAAGGCTGACCGGACCTCCAGGTCCTGTACTTCAGGGGCGGCCGGAGAGATCCGGCCGCCCTTTTCATGACCGCAAGGTGGCTGTAAGGCAGGAGCTGGGTCCGCAGTTCACCCAGGCGTCGCCGCCCCGTCAGGGGAGCTAGACCTGCGAAGATAGACTTGATCAGACTCTGCCGCTCTCATTCCGCGCCAGGTCGAAGCCGGCGACCCCGACACCGCCCTCCCG
Organism: Phenylobacterium sp.; assembly: GCA_049314675.1. Taxonomy (GTDB): domain Bacteria; phylum Pseudomonadota; class Alphaproteobacteria; order Caulobacterales; family Caulobacteraceae; genus Phenylobacterium. Next base: position 10,057 of record JBMOEP010000020.1, on the reverse strand, counting down.
GGCCAGGCGCAGCACGAGGACGCGTGATGCCCAGAACACTCCTGCCCTTTGCAGTCGATGACATCTCGGCCCTGGCCCGGTTCCTGCGGGACCAGCTCGCCGCCCGGACGGAACCCCCCGGCCATGTGGAAATGCTGAACATGCTCGCCCGGGGGGCTGGCGACCGGAATTTCCAGCAGTTCCGGGCACGGACCACCGCCGGTGCCGCGCCGCCGAGCTCGGAACCCGGTCCGGAGCCGAACCTCGCCCAGGTCGAGCGCACCGCCCGCCATTTCGACAGCGAGGGATGTCTGGCCACCTGGCCGGCGAAAACCTCCCTGCAGTCGCTGGCCCTGTGGGGCCTTTGGTCGCGGATACCCGCCGAGACCTCTTTTTCGGAGGTCGGGTTCAATCAGAGGCTCAATGCGATCAGCCGGATCGGCGATCCCGCCCTGCTGCGCCGCTCGATGGTCTTCGCGGGCCTGGTGTCGCGCACCGAGGATTGCCGGGATTACCGGAGGATCGAGCAGCCGCCGCCACCCGAGGCCCTGGCCCTCATCCGCCGGCTGGGCGCCGGGCCGGCCTGAGGACGGGGATCAGCTACGCAGCTTGCGGATGATGGAGTCCAGGTCGCGGGTGAGGACCGGATCATCCTGCTTGAGCGCCTCTATGCGACGGACGGCATGAAGGACGGTGGTGTGGTCGCGCCCTCCGAACCGGCGGCCGATGTCCGGCAGGGACCGGGTGGTGATCTGCTTGGCGATCCACATGGCAGCCTGCCGGGGACGGGCGACGACGCGGGCCCGGCGCTCGGAGATGATATCCGCCTGCTTGAGCCCGTAGTGCTCGGCCACAGCCTTCTGGATCTGATCGACCGTCACCCGCTTCTCGCTGCAGGCCAGGTGCGGGCGCAGGATGGCCTGGGCCTCGTCGAGCCCGAGGCGGGCGATGTCGCCGCCGACCCGTGCCACCAGGGTGTTCAGCGCGCCCTCAAGCTCCCGGACGGAGTCGGTGAACCGGTCGGCGAGGAACTGGAGGACCTCAACGCGTGCGGAGGGCAGGAATTCGCCCGCCTGGGCGAGCACGGCCAGCTTCCGCTCAAGAATGCCCAGACGCAGGGCACCGTCCGCAGGTTCGATCCCGCACACCAGGCCGGACTGGAGGTGAGACCTGAGACGCGGATCCATCTCCGAAAGCTCGGAGGGAGAGCGATCGGCCGTCAGGACCACCCGCCGGCCATCCTCGATCAGGGCAATGAGGGTGTGGAAGAGCTCTTCCTGCGTCGTCGGCTTGCCCGCGACAAACTGGACGTCGTCGATCAGAAGAAGGTCCGCATTGCGGAGCTCTGCCTTGAAGGCCGCGGTCTGCCGGTCCTGGATTGCCCGGACGAAGGTTGAGGTGAAGCGCTCGGCCGTCAGGTAGACCACGCGGCGATCCCCGCCCGTTTGCATGGCCTCCCAGGCCAGGGCGTTCAGGAGATGGGTCTTCCCGAAGCCGTAAGGGCCGTGGAAGAGAACGGGATTGAAATGACCGTCCGCCCAGGAGGCGACCCGACGGGCCACAGCAAAGGCGAACTCGTTGGAGGGACCGGGCACGAAGCTATCGAAGTTGAAGCGGTCCTGCAGGCCCTGCTGGCGGGCGACAGACGGCGTCGAGCGGGGCGAAGGCATCTCCGGCTCGGGCCGTCGGGCCTCAGGCGCGAGACGGGCCGCCTGCGGGGCGGGGGGCGTTGCGGCAGGAGCCGGCCCCTGGCCTTCGAACTCCATGCGGGATTTCAGGGCGAGGCTACGGCCCATCGGGTCATTCTGCGCCCAGAGTTCGCCGATCCGCCTCCAGGCGTGGCGACGAATCCAATCGCGGGCGACGCCCGTGGCGGCCACGAGGCAGACGTCTCCGCCGTCTTGCTCACGCAGGGAGGCCTGGCTCAGCCAGGAGCCGAAGGTGGCCTCACCAAGTTCGTGGCGGAGAATCTGGCAGGTCTTGCTCCACGCTTCCCCCGAAACACCATCCTTGGACCCGCTCCCGCCCCCGCTCGCCATATTCTGCCCGTCCTGACCCATTGGAGGCTTCCGCGCCAGGAGCGCTGGAAGCCACTTCAATACCGCGCAAAAGCGCCCTCGCGCTGCGGAACACAGAGGTCCCAACAGCTGTTTTTTCGATCTCGAGGTCGCTTGGAAATACGCTTTACGAGCCCAACACTAGCCCCGGAGAGGGGCCGGTCAACGGAGATTCTTTGCGGCTTCTGCGGATATTTTCGTTGACTCTGAGAAAGCCAAATTCCTTAAGGCCCTGCGGTTTTCACGGTCTATTTCGGGACGTTTCGGAGCGGTAACACGTCCGTGTACCCCCTGTCCCGATACGACAAAGCCCCGCCGATGGCGGGGCTTTTCCTGAATAAATTCAGTGTTCTGGTTTGAAACGGCCCAAAACGGGCCAGCCGCCTCAGGCGGCGGCAACCTTGCGTAGGCGGGCCGCCAGGCGGGACACCTTGCGCGAGCCCGTATTGCGATGGACGACGCCCTTGGACACCGCCCGCATCAACTCGGACTCTGCAGCCACAAAGGCCGTCTTTGCGGCAGTGAGGTCGCCTGAGGCGATGGCCTCTTCGAACTTGCGCAGGAAGGTGCGGACGCGCGACCGGCGCGCCTTATTGACTTCCGTGCGGCGGGCGATCTTGCGGACTGCCTTCCGGGCGCCGGGATTGTTGGCCATGCTTCAGCTCTCAATGCGGTTCGCCAGCGCCCCACCCGGGACGCCAGCCGAAATTGGAGGCGCGGATATACGGGAAGGCGTCCGGCGGGTCAATGCGCGGCAGGGCGTCTTCAGCGCCCCCGGAATGCCGGCGTCCGCTTTTCGATGAAGGCCGCCATGCCCTCCTTCTGATCCTCGAAGGCAAACAGCGAGTGGAACAGCCGGCGCTCCATGGCCACACCCGCGGAAAGGGTGGTCTCGTAGGCTGCGTCGACCAGTTCCTTATTCATCATTACGGCGAGGGGGGACTGTCCGGCGATACGGGTGGCAGCCTCAAGGGCCTCGGGGACCAGGCGGTCGACCGGGACGACACGGGACACCAGGCCCGAGCGCTCAGCCTCGGCCGCATCCATCATCCGGGCCGTCAGGATCATGTCCATAGCCTTGGACTTGCCGACCAGGCGGGTAAGCCGCTGGGTGCCTCCGATCCCGGGCATGACGCCCAGGTTGATCTCGGGTTGGCCGAACCTTGCGGTCTCCGAGGCGATGATGAAGTCGCAGAGCATGGCGAGCTCGCATCCGCCGCCAAGGGCATAACCGGAGACGGCGGCGATCATCGGCTTGCGGCGGGCCTCGATCCGGCGCGCCGCCGGCCCGAAGACGTCCGAGAAAAACATGTCGGCATAGGACTTGTCCGACATCTCCTTGATGTCGGCCCCGGCCGCGAAGGCCCGGTCGGACCCCGTGAGGACCAGGCAGCGCACATCAGGATCCGCCTCCGCCGCATCCAGGGCCTGGCACAGTTCGGCGAGGAGGCGGTTATTCAGGGCGTTGAGGGCCTCTGGCCGGTTCAGGCGGATCAGCACGACCGCATCGTGCTGTTCAAGGATCAGGGTCTCATAGGCCATCTGGAACTCCCGCAAGCATCCTGCCGTCCTTTAGGGGGATGGGGACGAGCCGCCAAGGGGCCGGCAGCCTTACCGTTGGCAGGCCGGACACCAGAAGGTCGACCGCCCGGCCTGGATTCGCCGCTGGATCACCCCGCCGCAGCCCGGGTTTGTGCAGGCCTCGCCCTCGCGGTCGTAGGCGCGAAAGCTGTGCTGGAAGTAGCCAAGGGCACCATCGGCCGCGGCGAAGTCCCGCAGGGTCGAGCCCCCCGCCTCGATGGCCCGTCCCAGCACCACCTTGACCGTTCCTGCCAGCAGATCCAGCCGCGGCCGGGATACGCGACCCGCCGGGCGGAAGGGTGAGATGCGCGCCGCGTGCAAGGCTTCGCAGACGTAGATGTTCCCGAGGCCTGCAACCGTGCGCTGGTCAAGCAGGAGCGTCTTGGGCCCCTGCCGGCGGCCGTGGAAGACCGCGGCGAGCCGGGCGCCGTCAAAGTCTCCGGACAGGGGTTCCGGGCCCATGGCGGCGAACCAGGGATGGGTTCCGAGCTGGTCTGTAGGGATGAGCCCCATGAAGCCGAACCGACGGGGATCATGATAGACGATCCGCCCACCGGACCCCGTCTCGAACACCACATGGTCGTGCCGGGGATCGTCGCTGGAGGCCCGGTGGAAGCGGCCAGGCTCGGTGGCGGCGGGCCCCTCAATGCGGAACCGGCCGCTCATGCCCAGGTGGGAGACCAGGGTCTCGCTCCGGTCCAGGTCCACGAGCAGGTACTTGGCCCTGCGCCTCAGTCCCGTGACCCTCGCCCCCACGAGACGCTGGACGAAGCCTTCGGGGAAGGGAAACCGCAGATCGGGCCGGCGGGCCTCCACATGGACCAGTCGCTCGCCCTCGAGGACCGGCGCAAGGCCCCGGCGGACGGTTTCGACTTCCGGCAGTTCAGGCATGGCGTCTGCGTCGCATGGAGTGACCTGCGGGGCAACCGGGCGGCAGGCCCGCACCCGGGATTCGCGCGAAGCCGCTTTCCCGGCGGCTCCCGGCGTTCTAAGAGCCCGACATGAGCGCGACCTTCGGATTCCGAGACGTCGATCCCCGTGAGAAGCCCGGCCTGGTCCGAGGCGTCTTCGACCGTGTCGCAAGCCGCTACGACCTGATGAATGATGTGATGAGCGCGGGCGTGCACCGGCTCTGGAAGGACGCGACGGCGGCCCGGCTCAATCCACAGCCTGGCGAGACCATCATCGACTGCGCCGGTGGCACGGGCGACATGGCCCGCCGCTTTGCAGACCTTGCCCGGCGCGCCCGCCAACGCCGGGGTGGCGAGGACGCCCGGATCCTGGTGGTGGACTACAATGCTGAAATGATCGCGGCGGGCCGAAATCGCGGTCTGTCGCCCGAGATCGCCTGGGCGGTCGGCGACGCCCAGGGCCTGCCCCTGCCCGACGCCTGCGCCGACGCCTACGTGATCAGCTTCGGCATCCGCAATGTCACCGACATCCCGGCGGCCCTGCGTGAGGCCCGGCGGGTGCTGAAGCCCGGCGGCCGGTTCCTGTGCCTGGAGTTCTCGCGCCCCACGGCACCGGCCCTGGCGCGCCTTTACGACGCCTATTCCTTCCGGGTCATTCCCTTCATGGGCGAGCAGATCGCCGGGGACCGGGAGTCCTACCAGTACCTGGTCGAGAGCATCCGACGCTTTCCCGACCAGAAGACCTTCCAGGCCCTGATCGAGGCCGCAGGATTCCGGCGGGCAGGCTACACCAACTTCACCGGCGGAGTGGCGGCCCTGCACCACGGCTGGGCGGTCTGACCATGCTGGCGGGCCTTGCGGCGGCGGCGAGGCTCATGGGGGCAGGCTGGCGCCTGGTCCGGGCTGACGCCCTTCTGCCCCGGGAACTGCGTCATCTCTATCCGCCGGGCCTGGTTCGACTGTCGAGGCTCGCGGGCCTCCTGTCGGGTCCGTCAGCGCGACGCGGCCGGGCGGGGGAACGCCTGGCGCTCTGCCTGGAGGGCCTGGGGCCCGTGGCGATCAAGACCGGTCAGCTGCTCTCGACCCGGGCCGACATCTTCGGCGTGGAGTTCGCCGGCGACCTGGCGCGGCTGAAGGACCAGCTGGAACCCTTCCCCATGGAGGTCGCCCTCAGGGAGATCTCCGAGACCCTGGGTCGCCCCGCAGACCAGCTGTTCTCCAGGATCGGCCCCCCCGTGGCGGCGGCGTCCCTGGCCCAGGCCCACGAGGCCTGGCTGAGGGACGGACGGCGGGTGGCGATCAAGGTGCTGAGACCCGGGATCGAGAAACGGGTGGAGGCAGACGCCCGGGTCATGACCCTCGCCGCCGCCCTTGCTGAGACCCTGGCGCCGGGCGCCCGGCGGCTGGAGCCCCGCACCCTGGCGGCGACAGTCATCGAGTCCGTGCGCCGCGAGCTGGACCTGCGCCTCGAGGCGGCCGGATGCGACGAATTGCGCGAGGTCATGGCCCGGGACGGCTACATGTCGGCACCCGCGGTGGTCTGGGACGGTGTCGGCCGGCGGATCCTGACCCTGGAGTGGGCGAAGGGCGCACCCCTGTCTGACCCCGCCAGCCTGGAGGTGCCGGGCCTTGACCGTCCGGCCCTCGCGACAGGCCTGATCCGCGCCTTCCTGGCCCAGGCCCTGGACCACGGCGTCTTCCACGCTGACCTGCACGAGGGCAACCTCTTCATCGCCGCGCCCGACCGGATCGAGGCGGTGGACTTCGGCATCGTCGGGCGGCTGAGTCCCGGGGAAAGACGCTATCTGGCCGAGATCCTGTGGGGTTTCCTGCAGCGCGACTATGACCGGGTCGCCCGGGTGCATCTGGACGCGGGCTATGTGCCCGCCCGGCACGCTGTCGGCGACTTCGCCCAGGCCCTGCGTTCCGTGGGCGAGCCGATCTTTGGCCGGTCAGCGAGGGACGTTTCCATGAGCCGGGTGCTGATCCAGCTCTTCGAGATCACCGGCCAGTTCGACATGCACCTGCGGCCCGAGCTGGTGCTTCTCCAGAAGACCATGATGACCGTGGAGGGCGTGGCCCGCTCGATCTGGGCCGACCTCGACATCTGGGCGGCGGCCGACCCGGTGGTGCGCCGCTGGATGACCCGCGAGCTCTCCCCGGCCGCCCGGATCACCCGGCTGGGCGAACAGGCCGGCCGGGTGCTGTCGCGTCTGTCGGCCCTGGCCGAGGCACCGCCGCCCCCAGCCCCGCCAGAGCGGCGGAGCGGACAGGTCCTGCCCCTCCTGCTGGCGGCGGCCGCCCTGGCGACGGCGCTGGCGGCCTTCTGGAAATCAGCCGTCTGAGGACCGGGCAGCGCCCGTGCTGGCGGTTCGCCTCTGGGACTCCCGCGCCTTCTGGGTCTCCCAATAGGCGGGGCCGTCGTCCGGATGGAAGAAGGCCCGGGGCGTGCCATCCCGGCTGGCAACCGCAAAGGTGTTCGAGCCGGGGTGGTACATAAGGACGTCGCCATTGCGGCGGGTCAGGCGCTGGGCACCTGAAGGCGGGGTCTCGATGAAGGCCCTGGCCTTGCGGACATAGGCATCAAGGTTCGGCGCCCCGAAGCTCTCTCCATTCCGGGCGAAGGCCTTGCGGGCGTTCTCCTCCGCGCCGCCGCGGCGGCTGGCGGTCCAGATCGGACGGCCATCCAGCAGGGGCGCAGGGGCCTCAGCCCGGTCCTGGGACCGGGGCACTGGTCCGGCCTCATAGGGACGCCCCTCGCGCCCACCCGGATCCGGGGAGCCGGCGGCGTAGGTGCCCTCGGACCCGGAAGCTGGCGCGCTGCGGGTGGCGACCGCGGACGGACGCTCACAGGCGGCGAGGCTGAGGGCCAGGACAAGGCCTCCGGACAGCAGGGCGGAGGATGTACGGAAGGTTGGAATACGGAAAGCTGGGGTGCGAACGGACCCGTCGGTCATGGGGAACTCCCTTGTTTCGCCCGCCCAGGCCGGAACAAATTAGGAACATTTCGTCCGGTTTGTCGAGTCCCGATGTTTTGGCGTATGAGGCGGGGCTTGTGTGGAGGCTGATGGGACCGTGTCGGACAGACGGGTGCTACTGATCGTGGGCGGCGGAATTGCGGCCTACAAATGTCTGGAGCTTGTCCGCCTTCTGCGCGGGCGTGGCATAGCTGTCCGCCCGGTCCTCACCGAGGCCGGGTCGAGATTTGTTACCCCCCTCTCCCTCGCCGCCCTGTGCGAGGACAGGGTCCACACCGACCTCTTCTCCCTCACCGACGAGGCCGAGATGGGGCACATCCGGCTGTCCCGCTCTGCAGACCTCATCGTGGTGGCGCCGGCGACGGCGGACCTGATGGCCCGGGCGGCGGCGGGCCTGGCGAATGACCTCGCCACCACCCTCCTCCTGGCCACGGACACGCCCGTGCTCATGGTTCCCGCCATGAACGTGCGGATGTGGAACCATCCGGCGACCCAGAGGAACCTCGCGACCCTGAGGGCAGACGGCGTCCGGTTCGTCGGCCCCGATGTCGGCGACATGGCCTGTGGCGAGACCGGGCCCGGACGGATGGCCGAGCCCGCCGCCATCTGCGAGGCCATACTTGCGGCCCTGTCCCCTGCCCGTGGCCCGCTGGCCGGCCGACGGGCCATTGTCACCGCCGGGCCAACGGCGGAGCCGATCGACCCTGTCCGCGTCCTGACCAACCGCTCGAGCGGAAAGCAGGGCTTCGCCATCGCCGGGGCCCTGGCCGCCCTGGGCGCAGAGGTCGTCCTCGTGGCGGGCCCGGTGTCCGAGCCCACGCCTGCAGGCGTCCGACGGGTCGACGTGGAGACGGCTCGCGAGATGCTGGCAGCCTGCGAAGCGGCCCTGCCGGCGGACATCGCCGTCTGCGTCGCCGCCGTGGCGGACTGGCGCCCCGCGGAGGTTTCGACGGGCAAGACCAAGAAGGTCGCCGGTGCCGCACCCCCCGAGATCCAGCTGGTGGAGAACCCCGACATCCTGGCGACCCTGTCGCGACGGGCGGACCGCCCCGCCCTGGTGGTCGGCTTCGCCGCCGAGACCGAGACCGTAGAAGCCCACGCCCAGGCCAAGCTCGAGCGCAAGGGCTGCGACTGGATCGTCGCCAATGATGTCTCTCGCCCCGGAGTGATGGGGGGCACGGCCAATACGGTGTCGATCGTCTCGGCGGCCGGGATCGAGCGGTGGGAGGAAGCCCCCAAGACCGAGGTCGCCACGCGCCTGGCCACCCGGATCGCCGCGGCCCTGGACGGAGACCCCTCATGAGCCCCCCCATGAGGCCTGTCGTGGACATCGTCCGCCTGCCCCACAATCCCGACCTGCCCCTCCCCGCCTACGAGACCGCGGGTGCGGCGGGCATGGATCTCCGGGCAGCGGTGTCCGGAGACGAGGCCCTGGTGCTGAGCCCCGGGACCCGGGCTGCAGTTCCCACCGGACTGGCCTTCGCCCTGCCCGAGGGCTTCGAGGCCCAGGTACGGCCGCGGTCCGGGCTGGCCCTCAAGGCCGGGGTCACCGTGGCCAACGCCCCGGGTACCATCGATGCCGACTACCGCGGCGAGGTGAAGGTCCTGCTGATCAATCTTGGGGCGGAAGACTTCGTCATCCGTAGGGGCGACCGGATCGCCCAACTGGTGATCGCCCCTGTCGTCCAGGCCGCATGGTGCGAGGTCGACAGCCTTGACGCCACAGACCGGGGCGCCGGAGGCTTCGGGTCCACGGGCGGCCGATGAGCCGCAGACAGGGAGAACAGGCATGGAGTTGATCCTGGTCCGCCACGGGCGCCCCGCCCGCATGGAGACCACCTCTGATCCGCACCTGAACGAGATCGGCCTCGAGCAGGCGCGCCGGGCCGCGGCCTGGCTGGCCCTGGAGCCCATCGAGGCAACCTGGTCGTCGACCATGCTCCGGGCCGTCCAGACCGCAGAAGCCTTCGCCGGCCTCGTGGGCCATGAGGTCCAGCAGCACCCGGGCATCGTCGAGTTTGACCGCAATTCCGGCGCCTATATCCCCACCGAGGAGCTCAAGAGAGAGAACTTCGCGGCCTGGCAGGCCATGGCCACCGGTGGCCACGGGGTCGACATGGCCGAGTTCCAGGAGATGGTGGTGGACGGCATGGAGGAGATCATCGCCGCCCATCCGGGGGGCAAGGTGGCGGTCTTCTGCCACGGCGGGGTCATCAATGTCTGGGCGGCGCACGTGCTGGGCATTGAGCCCCGGGTCTTCTTCGAGGCCGACTACACCAGCCTCAACCGCTTCCTGGCCGCCCGCAGTGGCCAGCGGGCCGTGGTCAGCCTGAACGAGCGGGCCCACCTGCTGGACGACGTCCGCCGCCCGGCTTGACAGGCCCCGGCGTCGGGCGGAGCCTTCCCTCAACGGAGGACGCCCATGCCGGACCTGGATTTTCCACGCGCCATCGACGCCATCTCGCCGGAATGGCTGACCCGCAGGCTGCAGGCCTCCGGCGCCCTTCCGGTCGGTGCGCGGGTGAGCCGCATCGTCACCGAGCCCCTGGGA
>JBMOEP010000019.1:0-13527 GCA_049314675.1 Phenylobacterium sp. | reverse complement strand
CTCCCGCAGGTACGCCCATGGACATCTGGAGCCAGATCTGGCGGGCCCTGGGAGGTGTCATTAGCGGCGATCCTGACTCCCGCTTCGGGGTCAGCGGCGTCATTCAAGCCGCTGCGGTCATCTTCTTCGCCTACCTCGGCTTCGAAGCGGTCTCAACCGCCGGTGCCGAGAGCCGCAACCCGGCCCGCGACATGCCGATCGGCATCCTGGCGTCACTGGCCATCTGTACCGTCCTCTACATCCTGACGTCGGCGGTGCTTGTGGGCATTGTGCCCTATCAGTCCCTCGACAACCCCGCGCCCATCGCCCTCGCAGTGGACGCGATCGGCCTGGGCTGGTTCGCCATCCTGGTAAAGATCGGGGCGCTCGCCGGCCTGTCCTCGGTGATGCTGGTCCTGCTCTATGGCCAGACCCGGATCTTCTACACCATGAGCCGGGACGGCCTGCTGCCGGACGTCCTGTCCCGCGTGCATCCGAAGTTCCAGACGCCTTGGGTGAACACGATCCTGGTTGGCGTCCTGGCCTGCCTGGCCGCCGGCTTCATGTCTCTCGACAAGCTGGCGGACCTGTCCAACGTCGGCGCGCTGACGGCCTTTGGCGTGGTCTGCGCCACGGTGATCTACCTCCGCATAGCCTCGCCTGACCTTGAACGCCCGTTCAAGGTTCCGCTCTACCCGGTGGTCCCGATCCTGGGCGTGCTGATGTGTGGCCTGCTGCTGCTCACCCTCATGAGGACGGACCACACCCGCAACTTCTTCCTCGGCTACCTCGTCATCGGCATCGTGGTCTATTTCGTCTACGGTATGCGCAACTCGAGGCTGGGACGCGGGATCCTGGTCACGGGTCACGAGGCCGACCCGATGGAACTGCCCCACAAGGGCGATTGACGGATAAGTCCGGGCTGAAACAGAGAGGGCCCCTCCGGATCCGGAGGGGCCCTTTTCTTGTCTGTTATTGGCCCCGGCGTCCCGGCGGTCAGGCGGTCTCGAGCAGGCTCTGGAAGAGCAAGGCACCGTCCGCCGACCCCAGTTCCGCCTCGAAGGAACGGTCGGGGTGGGGCATTAGCCCCAGGACGTTGCCGCCGGTGTTGATCAGCCCGGCGATGTCATTGAGCGAGCCATTGGGATTGTCCGCATAGCGGAAGACCACCTGGCCCTCGCCCTCGACGCGGGAGAGGGTGTCTGCGTCCGCAAAGAAGGCACCCTCGCCATTCCCTACGGTCATCACCGCTTGGCGACGGCTACCAAAGGCGCGGGTAAAGCGGGTGTCCGAGCGGACGATGTCGAGGTCCACCGGCTTGCAGACGTACTTCAGCGCCGCATTGCGGAGCAGGGCACCCGGCAAGAGGCCGCTCTCGCAGAGCACCTGGAAGCCATTGCAGATGCCGACGACCGCCACGCCGCGCTCGGCGGCCTTCCGCACCTCGGCCATGACCGGCGACAGGGCCGCCATGGCCCCGCAGCGCAGGTAGTCGCCGTAGGAAAAGCCGCCTGGCAGGACGATCAGGTCCAGTCCCGGGGGCAGGGCGGTCTCGGCATGCCAGACCATGTGGACGCTTGCGCCCGTTGAGCGCTCGACAGCGACCTTGCAGTCCCGGTCACAGTTGGAGCCCGGAAAGACGACGACAGCGGCCTTCATGGTCAGGCGACCTCGATCCGGTAGCCTTCGATGACGGTGTTCGCCAGGAGGGTCTCGCACATCCGGCGCACATCGCCCTCCGCGGCCGCAGGGTCAGCGCCCGCGAGATCGAACTCGACTGTCTTGCCGACCCGGACATCCGAGACGCCGCTCCAGCCGAGCCCGTGCAGGGCGTTCTCGACAGCCTTGCCCTGGACGTCGAGGACGCCCGGCTTCAGAAACACATGGACCCTTACGCGCACTAGTGCAGTCCTCCCCGGATGACGGTCGGCATTTCCTTCATGATACCCAGGCGACGGGCCACTTCGGCATAGCCTTCGATTGCGTCGCCGAGGTCGCGGCGGAACAGGTCGAGGTCAAGCTTCTCCTGGGTCTGTGCGTCCCAGAGCCGGCAGTTGTCCGGGCTGATGTCGTCGGCCAGGACCACGCGGGAGAAGTCATTCTCCCAGAGCCTGCCGTACTCCACGCGGAAGTCGATCAGCGAGATGCCCACCGCCCCGAAGGCGCCGTTCAGGAAGTCGTTAACCCGCAGGGACATGGCCATCATGTCGTCGAGCTCCTGGGTCGAAGCCCAGTTGAAAGCGGTGATGTGCTCCTCGGTCACCATGGGATTCCCGAGCTTTTCGTCCTTCAGGTAGAACTCGATGATCGACCGGGGCAGGGCCTGGCCCTCGGGAATGCCGAAGCGCTGTGACAGCGAGCCCGCAGCGGCGTTCCGCACCACGACCTGAAGGGGAATGATCTCCAGTTCGCGGATCAGCTGTTCGCGCAGGTTGAGCCGTCGGATGAAATGGTTCTGGACGCCGATCGTGTTCAGCCGGGTCATGAAGTACTCGCTGATCCGGTTGTTCAGTACGCCCTTGCCCTCGAGCACGGCCTGTTTGGCATTGTTGTAGGCGCTGGCGTCATCCTTGAAGTACTGGATCAGGGTGCCGGGCTCGGGACCCTCGTAGAGAATCTTGCCGTGCCCTTCGTAGATCTTCTTGCGACGGGTACTCATCGGCGCCTTCTCCAGGCCTCAGGGGCGGGACAGGTCTTCCGGAGACAAAAAGGCGCGGGAGCAACGGCCCGCGCACATCCGGACGACTCGACGATCGTGTCCCGCCGAGGCCGCTGCAAGCTAGCCGAACCGGGGGGGGTTCGCAAACCGCACTGCTTTCCGTTGCGGACCGGCGTTGCAGCGGATAGACAGCCCCCTCAAAGCCTGTTTGGGAACACCATGACCTCTTTCGAAAATCGTGAGCGCGGCTTCGAGAGCAAGTTTGCCCTCGACCAGGAGCAGGAATTCAAGGCGGCGGCCCGGCGTAATCGCATGCTGGGTGAGTGGGCGGCGGGCCTGATGGGCCTGCAGGGTGATCATGTCGCCGAATACGCCAAGGCGGTGGTCAAGTCCGACCTCGAACTCCCCGGTGACGATGACGTGCACCGCAAGGTCTTCGAGGACCTCAAGGGTGCGGGCGTGGCTGTTTCCGAGGGCGATGTCCGCAACAAGATGGGCGAGTACCTCGCCGTGTCGCGCCAGCAGCTGCGCGACGGCAGCTAGAGGGCGGCCCCCACCCTCCAGCCTTCCGGTTAGGCGCCCAGGACCCTGGCGAAGACCGTATCGACAGCCTTGAAGTGATAGCCGAGGTCGAAGAGCTCGGAGAGCTCCTCTGCGTCCAGGTGCGGCTGGATGGAGGGATCTGCCTTCAGGAAAACCAGGAAATCGCCTTCGCCCCGCCAGACCTTCATGGCGTTGGTCTGCACCGCCGAATAGGCGGCCTCGCGCGACATTCCCTTCTGGGTAAGGGCCAGCAGGACCCGCTGGGAATGCACCAGGCCGCCGAGGCGGTCGAGATTGCGCATCATGTTCTCGGGATAAATCATCAGGCGCTCGACTACGCCCGCAAGGCGTCGCAGGGCAAAGTCGAGGTGGATGGTCGTGTCCGGTGCGATGGCTCGCTCGACGCTGGAATGGCTGATGTCGCGTTCGTGCCAGAGGACGACGTTCTCCAGGGCCGGCGTCACGGCTGAGCGGATCAGGCGGGCCAGGCCCGTGAGATTCTCGGTCAGGATCGGATTGCGCTTGTGCGGCATGGCGCTGGACCCCTTCTGGCCGGGATCAAAGGGCTCCTCAGCCTCCAGGACCTCGGTGCGCTGGAGATGCCGGATTTCCACCGCCAGGCGCTCGATGGCGCTACCGGCGATAGCGAGGGCGGCGAAATAGGCGGCGTGGCGGTCGCGAGGGATGACCTGGGTTGAGACCGGCTCTACAGCCAGGCCCATCTTCGCGGCGACGTGGGCCTCCACCTCGGGGGCCACGTTGGCGAAGGTACCAACGGCACCCGAGATGGCGCAGGTGGCGATCTCGGCCCGGGCGGTCACCAGGCGTTGCCGCGTGCGCTGGAACTCGGCGTAGTGGCCGGCCAGCTTCAGGCCAAAGGTCGTGGGCTCGGCGTGAATGCCATGGCTGCGGCCCACGCAGGGGGTCATCCTGTGCTCCAGCGCCCGGCGCTTCAGGGCCGCCAGGACCAGGTCCACGTCCTCGATCAGCAGGTCCGTCGCTCGTGAAAGCTGGACCGCGAGAGCGGTGTCGTTGACGTCCGAGGAGGTCATGCCCTGGTGCAGGAACCGCGCCTCCGGCCCGACCAGTTCGGTGACGTGGGTCAGGAAGGCGATGACGTCATGCTTCACCTCGCGTTCGATCTCGTCGACCCGGTCGACGTTGAAGATCGCACCCCGGCCCTTTTCCCAGATGGTTTGGGCAGCTTCCTTGGGGATCACGCCGAGTTCGGCCATCTTGTCGGCCGCATGGGCCTCGATCTCGAACATGATGGTAAAGCGCGTCTGGGGCTCCCAGATGCGGGCGAATTCGGGGCGGGTGTAACGCGGGATCATGCCTCGGGCTTCTAGGCCCAAGTGAGGGCGGATGCAAAGCCGGCGACGGCCTCAGCCGGCAGAGGAGCCCCTGAGGGTCTCGAGGTAGTACCGTCGGAAGGCAAGGGTGGCCCGGTCGGTGCCTACGGAGTGCTCCTCGGAGGGCGGCGGAACCTCTTTTGGCCAGGAGCTTTCCACCACGTCCCGGTCCTCATCGGCGATCTTGGCGGCATTGCCCTCGAAGAGGGAGGTGAAGCCCTTCCACTTCAGGAAGCTGCGCGCGCCGACCACGAAGAGCCGGGTGTGGGTCTCGTCGATGGGAACGACCAGGGCGTGGATCTTCAGGCGCATCCGCGGGATCGGGATGTGAAGGGTCATGACGTTCGGGCGGTGGAAGTCCAGCCGGCCGCCGCCATCCCGGCCATCCATGAGGGCGTGGGTCGAGCCGCCGAAGTCGGTGTCTTCCCAGATCACTTCCATCTCGGAGTCCGCCTTCATGTGGCGGCTGACGAACTTCCCGATGGTCTTGCGATGAACAAAGGGCAGGTGCGGACTGTCGAGCATGTTCTCCATGGCCCGCGTCCAGTGGCAGTTCCAGGTCCGCTCGACGATGATCCGCGCAAGTGAGGGATCGGTCAGGGTTTCCGGGACAACGGGCTCGCCGGGTGGGTCCCCTGCCGGGTCGGTGTAGACCCAGACGAAGTCGCCGACCGCACGGGCCGGCAGTGCGGTCGCGCCAAGGGTCTCCAGCCGGGCCTTCGGGTTCAGGGGCACGCCCTGGTTGGTTCCGTCCGTCCCGAACTTCCAGCCGTGGAAGGGACACTCCAGGCACCCCTCCGGCGTGACGCGTCCCAGGGAGAGTCTCACACCGCGATGGGGGCACTTGTCGACAAGCGCGCCGGGCGTTCCGCCGGGACCGAGGAAGACCGCCAGGCGTTCGCCCGCCACCTGGACGCCCACCGGCCCCTGCGCGAGGCTGCGCAGGGGAACGACGGGAGCCCAGACCCGGGCGAAGTCCCTGAACATCAGGCCTCTCCGCGGGCCTTGCGGGCGTCTGCCAGGGCCTTCACCAGGCCGAAGGAGCCCAGGAGGTAGTGGAAGGCTGCCCACATGTAGAAACACAGGGAAACGATCACGCCCGAGCGGGTTGCATCCACCAGGCTGTCCTGGCAGCGCGCGACCAGGCCAGACGCCGATCCTGACGGCGCCAGACCGCCGGGGCAGGCCTTGGCGAAGTTCTCTGCACCGCCTGCGCCCCCCAGCATCTGGCCGATCGAGGCCAGTACGCCGTGCCCGGGACCATTATTGAAGTTGAACTGGGCGAACTGGTCGATCACCCAGCCGGTGAAGGGCGGGCCTCCGCCAAGGGCGATCAGGTTCAGGAAGAACAGCATGATGGCCGCCGCCGTCGCCCGGCGACGGCTCTCGACCATGTTCTGGACCACGCCGAAGGTCGGACCAAGATAGATGTAGTGGAAGATTCCAGGGACCAGGAGGATCAGGGCTGCCGACTGCCAGGAGGGCTGGAGGTAGGCGATGATATAGATCGGCGTCGCGATGGCCAGGCCGATGGCCGGGGCCAGCGAGTACCACCGGGGGCTGCGCAGGGCGAGTCGGTCAGTCACCACCCCCCCAAGCAGGGTGCCGATGCCCGCCGAGATGCCCCCCACCAGGCCGGTGATCAGGCCAACCTGGGCATAGTCGAGGCCAAAGGCTCGGGAGAAGTAGGGCGGCACGAACTGGCCCGACCCATAGGAGCCGAAAGAAGCGATTGTTACGCCCAGGATCATGTGAAGCACCGGCCACTTGCCGAAGAGGGTCTTCACGATGGCCCAGATCTCGCTGAACTCACCGCCCAGCGAGAAAGGCGGATGCGCCGCCTGCGAAGCCCCGCCGTCGGCCTCGGAGTATCCCCGGGGGGGTTCCTTGATCAGGAGCTTGATGGCGATGGCGATGAGGATGCCGGGCAGGCCCACCAGCATGAAGGCCACCCGCCACGAGAAGTTCTGGGCCAGCCATCCCCCAGCCACGGCACCAAGCATGGTGCCTATGGGGATCCCCAGGGCATAGACGGCCAGGGCGCTAGCCCGCTTCTTGGGCTCGAAATAGTCGCTGATCAGGGAGTGGGCCGGCGGGTTCAGGCCAGCTTCGCCGAAGCCCACCCCGAACCGGTAGGCCGCCAACATGGCGAAGCTCGTCGCCGTGCCGCAGAGGGCGGTGAAACCCGACCAGACGACGATGGCCGCGGTGATGATGTTGACCCTGGAGAACCGCTCTGCGAAGCGCGCGATCGGGATCCCGAGGGTGGTGTAGAGCAGGGCAAAGTAGAGTCCGCCAAGCAGGCCGAGCTGGGTGTCTGTGAGCTTCAGGTCGACCTTGATGGCCTGGCCGATCGTGGAAATGATCGTGCGGTCGATGAAGTTGAAGGTGTAGGCCGTGACCAGGAGGGTCAGCACCACGGACTTGTAGTTGTTCGAATAAACAGGGCGATCCGCTACCGGCAGATCGACTTCACTCGCAGACATAGGCCTTCTTCCCCCCTTGGCGGCGACCGCCTTTGGCAAGATTGTCATGGTTCGGCGGGGCAGGGGAAGGGGCAGTTATGGGCCTGCAGGCCGGGATCGGCTAGAAGGCGGAATGATCGAGCAGATCACAGACCCCAAGGATCCTCGCATCGCCGACTACCGGGAGGTCCGCGAACGCGACCTCGTGGGCCGGAAAGGGCGCTTCATCGCAGAGGGCGAGGTTGTGCTTCGTGCGCTCCTCGGGAGTTCCCAGGCGCGGGCCGTTTCTCTCCTGGTCGCTGAACGCCAGCGGGTGCGGCTGGAACCCCTGATTTCGGCGCTTCCCGGCGAAACGCCTGTCTTCGCCGCCTCCCAGACCGTGATGGACGCCATCGTCGGGTTTCCCATCCACCGGGGTATCCTCGCCGTCGGGGAGAGGCCTGCGCCTCCCGATCCCCCCAGCCTGCTCGCCTGCGTCCCCAATGACGGCTTGATCCTGGCCCTTTCCGGGATTTCCAACCACGACAACATGGGCGGCCTGTTCCGTAACGCCGCCGCATTCGGCGTCTCGGCAGTACTGCTCGACGCCGGCTGCTGCGACCCTCTTTACCGGAAGGCGCTCAGGGTATCGGTGGGCGCTGTCCTGCGGGTTCCCTTCGCCCGGCTGGAGCCCGGTGGCGATCTTGCCGCCTGCCTTGAAGCCTCGGGCGTCCGACGCCTGGCCCTGAGCCCGTCGGGCGACCACGCTCTTGGGGATGTCCGGGTCGGCGGCCGCATGGCGGCTCTCTTCGGCGCCGAGGGGCCCGGCCTCTCACCCGAACTGATGACGCGGTGTGAAACCGTCCGAATTCCCATGGCCGAGGGGTTTGATTCCCTGAACGTTGCGACGACCTCGGGCATCGTCCTGCATCACCTCTCAGCCGCGCGCCGGGCTCAGGAGCCCCTGCCGTGACCACCCTGGTCGATCGTCCGGAGCTCCGTCTCTTCCTCGCCCTGGGCATCGGCCTCCTGGTCGGCGTCGAGCGAGAGCGCAGCAAGGGCGAGGGGCCCAGCCGTGGGGCCGCCGGCCTTCGGACCTTCGCCCTGCTGGGTCTTGTCGGCGGTGGTGCGGGCCTTTCAGGCCAACCCCTTCTGGTCGCCGTCTCGGGGCTCTTCGTGGCCACCGCCGCGGTAGCCTCCTACATGCGGACCCGGGTTTCCGACCCCGGACTGACGACCGAGGTGGCCATGTTCGCCACCTTCCTCCTCGGCGTGATTACGGCCACCCGACCGCAGGTGGCTGTGGCGGCGGGTGTGGTCATGGCAGTTCTGCTGGCGGCCCGTAGCCCGCTGCAGAGGCTCGTCAAAGAGGTCTTGAGCGAACGTGAGCTCAGGGACGGCCTGGCCTTCGCCATCGCCGCCCTTGTGGTCCTGCCCCTGCTCCCGGACCGGGCCGTGGACCCCCTTGGCTTGGTCAATCCCTCGACGCTCTGGCGGCTGGCGGTCGTGATGATGGGGCTCAG
The DNA here is from genome assembly GCA_049314675.1 of Phenylobacterium sp. Taxonomy (GTDB): domain Bacteria; phylum Pseudomonadota; class Alphaproteobacteria; order Caulobacterales; family Caulobacteraceae; genus Phenylobacterium. The sequence continues at coordinate 5,027 of JBMOEP010000019.1, read as the reverse complement.
CGCTGCCGGCTACGTGGCCCAGCGCCTCGCGGGCTTGCGCAGGGGTCTGATCCTCGCCGGCTTTGCCGGTGGGTTCGTCTCCTCTACGGCCACCATTGCAGCCATGGGACGCCGGGCCCGTGAGACGCCGGAAGTCGCCGGACAGGCCGCCTCGGCGGGGGTGGCATCCATGCTGACCTCCATCCTCTACCTGTGCCTGCTGCTGGCGGCCCTGAGGCCGCAGGTCCTGCTCCTCGTCGGCGTTCCGCTGGCGGTCTCGGCCGCCTGCCTCCTGGCCTATGCGGTGGCGGGTCTCCGGCGTGACGCCCCTCCGGACGCACCTGCACCGACGGGCCGGGCCTTTGACCTTCGCGCCGTCGCTCTCTTCGTTGGCCTGGTGGCAGGCTTCACCCTGGTGAGCCAGGGGCTGGAGCACTGGCTAGGCGACGCCGGGGTCCTTGCGGGCGCAGCCGCGACCGGTCTTGCCGATGCCCACGCCGCAGCCTTGTCCATGGCGAACATGGCGGCAGCCGGGGCGCTGTCGGACCGGACCGCTGCCCTCGGGGTGTTGATCGCCCTGGTCGCCAACATGCTGGTCAAGGCACCAACGGCCTGGATCCTTGGAGGCCGCGATTATGGCCTGCGGGTGAGCCTGGGCGCCGTCCTGCTGGCGGCCAGCGCCTTTGGGGCCGCAGTATTCACCGGGCTGGTTCATCCGTGAGCGGCAAAGCTTGTCAAGGACGGCTTGCCACGGCTAGAGCCTAGGCCTCGCCGGTCCCCCGGCTGCACCGATGCGTGAAGTTCAACGGAGACTTCTTATGGCCATTGACGCGGCGACCGTCCGCAAGGTCGCCAGACTGGCCCGGATCGCCGAACCCGAAGCCCGGATCGACCCCCTCGCCCGGGAACTGACCGGCATCATGGCCTGGATCGAACAACTGGCCGAGGTCGATGTCGAGGGCGTGGAGCCCATGACATCGGCGGTTTCCATGGCTGCGCCCCTCCGCGAAGACGTGGTCACCGAAGGCGGCGACCCTGAGCGCGTCCTCTCCAACGCCCCTCGCCGGGCTGGCGACTTCTTCGTTGTTCCCAAGGTGGTCGAGTGATGTCCGGACTTACCGACCTGACCCTGCGCCAGGCCCTCGATGCCCTCGGGACCCGGAAGATTTCGTCCGAGGAACTCACAGGCGCGTACATCGCCGCCGTCGAGGCCGCCCGGCCCCTGAACGCCTTCGTCCTTGAGACCCCCGAGAAGGCGCTCGAAATGGCGCGCGCCTCTGACCATAGACGCGCCTCAGCCGAGGCGGGTCCGCTTGATGGGGTTCCTCTTGGGATCAAGGACCTGTTCTGCACCGAGGGCGTGCGGACCACCGCCGGCAGCCGGATCCTCGGCACCTTCACGCCGACCTATGAGTCCACCGTGACCTCCCAGCTTTGGCGCGACGGCGCGGTCATGCTGGGCAAGCTGAACCTCGACGAGTTCGCCATGGGCTCGTCCAACGAGACCTCGGCCTTCGGGCCTGTGGTCAGCCCCTGGCGGCGACAGGGCGACGATTCGCCCCTTACGCCCGGCGGGTCTTCGGGTGGCTCCGCGGCCGCTGTCGCTGCCGGCCTCTGCCTCGGGGCTACGGCCACCGACACCGGCGGCTCGATCCGTCAGCCGGCGGCCTTCACGGGCACAGTAGGGATCAAGCCCACCTATGGACGGTGTTCCCGCTGGGGCGTGGTTGCCTTCGCCTCCTCGCTCGATCAGGCCGGACCCATTGCCCGGACGGTAGAGGATGCGGCCATCCTCCTGAAGTCCATGTCCGGGCATGACCCGAAGGACTCCACCAGCCTGAACGCCGAGGTCCCCGACTTCCCGGCCTTCGTCGGAAAGTCGGTCAAGGGGCTCCGGATCGGCGTGCCCAGGGAGTACCGGGTCGACGGCATGTCCCCCGAGATCGACGCGCTCTGGGAGCAGGGTATCGCCTGGCTTCGCGACGCCGGGTGCGAGATCGTCGAGGTTTCCCTGCCGCACACCCGCTATGCCCTGCCGGCCTATTACATCGTTGCCCCCGCGGAGGCCTCCTCCAACCTCGCCCGCTACGACGGCATGCGATACGGCCTCAGGGTCGAGGGCGGGAACCTGACGGATACCTACGAGAAGTCCCGGGCTGCGGGCTTTGGCGAAGAGGTCAAGCGGCGGATCCTGATCGGCACCTACGTCTTGTCGGCCGGCTACTACGACGCCTACTACCTGCGTGCCCTCAAGGTGCGCCGGCGCATTGCCGATGACTTCACGGAGGCTTTCGGCAAGGTCGACGCCCTGCTGACGCCCACGGCACCCTCCGCCGCCTTCGCCCTCGGTGAGAATGCCGAGGACCCGGTGGCTATGTACCTGAACGACATCTTCACGGTGACCGTGAACCTGGCCGGCCTGCCGGGAATGAGCGTTCCGGCGGGGCTGGACGCTCAGGGCTTGCCCCTTGGCCTGCAGCTGATCGGCCGCCCCCTTGACGAGGGCCTGTTGTTCTCGCTGGGCGGTGCCATCGAGAAAGCGGCGGGCTTCTCGTCGAAGCCCGCGCGCTGGTGGTAACCCCTTAGGGGCTTACTTCGACGAAGTCTTGCCGGCCGGGGCCGGGCCCGAGCCCTGGGGCGCCGCATTCAGCGCGGTCTGGATGGCCGCCAGCTTCTCGTCCGACAGCATGCCGCCAGACATGGGCTGCAGCTGGCGCAGGGTCATGCCCTTGAACTGCTCGTAGGCGGGATGCTGGGTCATGCCCGGCACTTCCTTGTCCAGGACAGCCTTGGCGGCGGGATCGGCGACGAGCTCTGCGATCGGTGTTGCGTCCACGGACTTCTTGCCATCCGCAAGGGCGGGAACTGCGGCGAAGGCGAGGGACAGGCCAGCGAGGCCGGCGATCAGGGTCTTCTTCATTTTGGTCTCCAGGCGCGCGGGGTCCTTCCCGGGCTCTGGGGCCAGAGGTTGAAGTCAGACTGACCGGAAGCGCAAGAGGCTTTCGCAGGGAACTCGCCCGATCTAAACAGGGCGCATGAGCGAAGCATCCAAATTGATCGAAGGCCGGACCGGGCCGTGGGAAATCGTATTGGGCCTCGAGGTCCATGCCCAGGTGGCCTCCCAGGCCAAGCTCTTCTCCGGCGCAGCCGTCGGCTTTGGGGCAGGTCCCAATGCGCAGGTCAGCCTGGTGGATGCAGCCATGCCTGGCATGCTGCCGGTCCTGAACGGGTTCTGCGTCGAGCAGGCGGTCCGCACCGGGCTGGGCCTGGGCGCACAGATCAACCTGACCAGCCGGTTCGACCGGAAGAACTACTTCTATCCCGACCTGCCCCAGGGCTACCAGATCAGCCAGTTCAAGGATCCCATCGTCGGCGAGGGCGAGGTCCTGGTGGAACGTGACGACGGGACCAGCTTCACCGTGGGGATCGAGCGCCTGCATCTCGAGCAGGACGCTGGCAAGAGCCTCCACGATCAGGATCCCGATTCGACCTTTGTGGATCTCAACCGGTCCGGCACGGCCTTGATGGAGATCGTCTCCCGGCCGGACATGCGCTCGTCGGAAGAGGCGGCGGCCTACGTCAAGAAACTCCGCACCATCCTCATCTATCTCGGCACCTGTGATGGCGACATGGAGAAGGGCAACCTGCGCGCCGACGTCAACGTCTCGGTCCGCAGGCCCGGCGAGGGCCTGGGCACCCGCTGCGAGATCAAGAACGTCAACTCCTACCGCTTTATCCAGCAGGCCATTGAGTACGAGGCCCGCCGCCAGATCGAGATCCTCGAGGACGGCGGCCGCATCCACCAGGAAACCCGTCTGTTCGACCCGGTGAAGGGCGAGACCCGCTCCATGCGGTCCAAGGAAGACGCCCACGACTACCGCTACTTCCCGGATCCCGACCTGCTTCCCCTGGTCCTCGACCCGGCCTGGGTAAAGGCGATCGAGGCCAGCCTGCCCGAACTGCCCGATGCCAAGAAGGCCCGCTTCCAGGAACAGTACGGGCTCACCGCCTATGACGCGGGCGTGCTGATCAGCGAGCAGGCCCGGGCAGACTATTACGAGGCCGCTGCGGCAGGTCGGGACGCCAAGCTGGTGGCCAACTGGGTCACCAATGACCTGGCCGCCCGCCTGACGGCCGCCGGGACGCCCATCTCCGAGAGCCCGATCGCACCGGACGAGATCGCCGAGCTGGTCGCCCTGATCGAGGAGGGCGTGATCTCCTCCAAGATCGCCAAGGATGTCTTCGAGCGCATGTGGGCAGGCGACGGACGTCCCCGGGCGGTCGTCGAGGCGCAGGGCCTGCAGCAGGTCTCGGACACCGGTGCCCTGGAGGCCCTGGTCGAGCAACTGATCGCCGAAAACCCGGATCAGGCGGCTGCGGTCCGCGAGAAGCCCCAGGCCATCGGCTGGTTCGTCGGCCAGGTCATGAAGGCGACCGGGGGCAAGGCCAATCCTGCCACGGTGAACCAGATCCTTCGGTCCAAGCTCGGGGCCTGAAGCCACTAACAGGGAGACGCGCCATGGCATCGGCGTTCGAGACGGCCTGGACCTGCTTCGAGGTGACCCTCCAGGACCGGGTGGCGCACATCCGCCTCAACCGGCCTGAGGCCTTCAACGCCATGAACCGGGCGTTCTGGAATGAACTGCCGGCCATCGTCGACGATATCAGCGACAACGCCCGGGCCCGGGTGATCGTGATCTCCGCCGCTGGACGCCATTTCTCGGCTGGCATGGACCTGCAGAACTTCGACGGGGTCGGCGGTGGATCCGGCCAGGTTCGCGCCGATATCGCCGGGGAGGCCTCCCGGGCGCACCTGGAGTCGCTGCAGGATACGTTCTCCTGCCTCGACCGCGCCCGGATGCCGGTCATCGTTGCGGTGCAGGGCGCCTGCGTCGGGGGCGGCGTCGACCTGACCTCGGCCTGCGACATCCGTTACGCCAGCGCCGACGCCTTCTTCTGCATCCAGGAGATCAACATCGGCATGACCGCCGATGTCGGCACCTTCCCGCGCCTGTGCAAGCTGATCCCCGAAGGCTGGGTGCGCGAGC